>CACZQT010000433.1 GCA_902783295.1 uncultured Lachnospiraceae bacterium | reverse complement strand
GCGCTGTTTCGTGTGCATGGCGGAACGTGCCGCCACTTCCACCCGCCGCTGCTGCATCAATCCCATGATCGGGCGGGAAAGCGACGGTATGGAAATCCTGCCCGCCGCCGTGAAGAAAAAGGTACTGGTAGTCGGTGCCGGCCCCGGCGGACTGGAAGCCGCCCTGACAGCCGCAAAGAGAGGGCATGAAGTCATTCTGTGCGATGAGAACTCCGAAGTGGGCGGCATTCTGAAAAGCGAAAGAGCCCTTCCTTTCAAATACGAAATGTATCAGCTGGGCGTCACGCAGGAGCTTCTCTGCCGCCGGGCAGGCGTGGATATCCGCCTGAATACAAAAGTAACACCGGAATATGCAGAATCTCTGAAAGCGGATGCCATCATCATCGCTGTAGGATCGGAACCGCTGGTACCGCCGATTCCGGGCCTCCGGGACGGCAAAAATGTAGTGATCGTCAACAATTACTACAAAGAAAAAGACCGCGTGGCAGACGAGGTCGTAGTCTTCGGCGGCGGCCTGGCCGGCTGCGAAGCCGCAGTCCACCTCGGCATGGAAGGAAAGAAAGTCAGCCTGGTTGAAATGCGTGATGTGCTGGCTCCTGACGCCAATGTCCGCCACCGTCCGCTGCTTCTGGCGCAGATCGAAAAGTACGTAACGGTCTATACCGGCTACAAGGGACTGGAAGTAACGGATGAAGGCATTGTGTGCGAGGATAAAAACGGTGAAAAGCACCTGGTTCCCGGCAAGACTGTCATCTGCGCCTTGGGGCAGAGAGCCCGCAGCAAAGCCGCCGAAGAGCTCCTGGACTGTGCCCCCTGGACCATTCGCATCGGCGACTGCAACCGCGCTTCGACAATTACAAACGCCGTCTACCAGGGATATCACGCAGCACTGGATCTATAAGAGAGGTCACACAACTCCGAATCCCATACCGCATTTTCCCATTACAGAAACAGCCCGGCTTGCGCCGGGCTGTTTCGTTTCCGTAGATTCCGCATTGAAAGCAGATCCCAACTGCTTCCCCGCAGCTCCGTCAGGGAATATCTGTATAGGTCTGCATATCGAGGAACTTCTGTGCAGTCAATCCCTCCGGAGAGAACTCAAATACCGGCGACTTTTCCGGGTCAGGCTGTGCAGAACCGACAGCCGCGCCAAGTGTGTCCCCATCGATCATACCGGGTCTGAAATACGCAAGAGTGATATGCGGCGTCAGGGGATATGAGAGTTTCTTTACATCGTCAAACCTGTGATACAGTTCTAGCAGAAGCTCAAAGTCAGCGTCCGTCTGCGGGCGAAGCATCAATACCAGAGACTTGGATACCATGTTGACGATCCGGTCCGGGACCATGGAAATCTTTCTGCCGGCATACTCTTTCCGGATTTTCCTGACAATCTCAGCAGCCATTGCTATGCTGTCAGCAACTTCATGGCTGAACTCTTCCGGCAAAGTGGATGTGCACGCTTCCGGTGAAATCAGGTCATGAAGCGTCATATGAACCGTAGAGTCAGGAAGGGGAGACGCCAGCATTCCGGTTCCGTCCAGTTTATGGCAGAGAATTCTCTGAATCGTCTGTATGGCCTGAACGCATTGTTCCCCTGCCTTGAACACCACAGTACTGCCCTGGAAAGGGGCATAGCTTCCATCAGGATTCACCTTATGCAGTAAGCCTTCGTGTGTATGGAAAGAGCCGTGAATCGGCTCATATTTCCACGCAGTCCGCTCTTCATAATCTGACAATAAAGACATTCTAATCCCCCTTCCGTGTCAAATCACTTGTAATCAGCTCACCTTCACTTTCAGCTTTGCACAGACACCGTTCTGCGTGTAGATATAAATCGTGCAAGTTCCTTTCTTCTTCGCCGTAATCTTTCCTTTTGCGCTGACAGTGGCTATGGATTTGCTGCTGCTCTCGTAGGAAAGCTTCCGGTGATTTTTCATTTTCAGCTTCGGATCGGCTGACACAACCTTTGTTTTAATCGCAAAGCTCTTCCCTTTCTTCAAAGAGATGGTATTTTTCTTTACATTGGTCAGCTTAATGGATTTCGCGTTAGTTACCTTTCCCCCGGAAGTAGCGGCATGGATCATTTTCGAAACAGCCAGAGACTGATCATATCCGCCTGCTTTTTTATAGGCAACAACAACGAACTTATAGTAAGTACCCTTTTTCAGTTTCGTCTTTCCGATTTTCTGGATTTTTACCTTTGTCTTTTTCGTCGTTGTCAGCTTTACAAGATGATTTTTCTTTCCGCAGGCATTCCCGTAAATCACATATCCTTTTGCTCCCTTAACCTTGCTCCAGGATAAGGTTACAGAGGTCTTTGCCACAGAGGCTTTGGCTTTCAGCGGCGCAAAAGTGGATTTTTTCGGGTCGTTATCATTATTCTGAGCAAGAAGTTTCTTTTCCACATTCAGCACGGAATCAGCATCCTTCTTTTCCGCCTGGCCGGCTGTCTGTTCCGCTGCCGGAATGATCTCCTTTCCTTCCGCAGAAAATACTCTGGCCTTACCTGCGCTGAGCTGTACTTCTTCGATCCGGCGCGTATTCTGAGGTTCATAGTTCCCGTCCACGCTGATAGTTTCATAGGAAACGGTCATGTTCGTGTCGGAAGAGAGGGAAACTTCACAGTCCGGATCCATATAGATAACAACCATATCTCCCACTGCACTGATCTCTGCGCTTCCGGCGTTCCCGCCATCGGCCGGCGTAAATGTGCCTCCGGAGAAGCCCCCCACCACAGCACCACTCTTCATGACCTGAACAGACAGGTTTTTGGTCTTTCCCTGAATCAGAACCATCTTCCCGGGTTTTTGTTCAGTAAATGAATCCAACGCCGCGAAATTGTCTTTCTCCAGCCTTGCATAATAGTACTCCGGTTCATGAGCACGTCCCAGATTCTTTCCATCATTGATCAGCTGCCGGATCAGGTAAATCTCGTTTTGTATTCCAGGCAGATCAATCTGCCCAGAATCGTATAGTTCAAGCACTTCCGTCAGCAAAACGACAATATTCTCCTTGTGCTTCAACTGCTGATTGTTGTCATAAAAAGCCTTCCAGAGTATATCCTGTACGATACTTCTGTAATCCGATCTCTCCGGGACAAGTGCTTTCAACAGTGACTGCAGAACTATGACAACGACATTCTGCCACGACGATATCTCCTCTCCTACTTTCAGGCTCTTTCCCGAAAGAGCGGTATAGCGATCCCATAGCGCCGGATACATATTCGTAGGCAGATACAATGTCTGGCCGTAACGGCCGTATCCCCACGATTCCAGCGGGACCCGGGGCACCGGATCCAGCGGACTGACAATATTGAAGATATCCGCGTCCTTGGAATATTTTCTGCTGGAAACATCTCCCGTTCCATACGTGTTTGCCACATTCGGCGTGGCGAACGTATAGGCGTACATATCACCGGGCTTAATGGTTATTCCTGCCACCCCGCTGCTGTTAAAGTCATGCGCCACCTTATTGGCCACCGCAGATCCCCGGCTGTAGCCCGAAATCCATATCTTCAGATCGCCGCGGATTCCGCCCTGCTTCTTTTTCAGTCCATTCACGTAAGCCGTTACTTTCTCTTCCACATCCTTTGCTGCTGTACTGAATCCATAGTGGTCAGTATTATAATTGGTTCCGTTTACTACATTAAAATTGCTGGCCCATTCAGCACCATAACGCCCACCGCGTATAATCACCGCCACGACCGTATCTTCCCCCTGGGTATAATCGTCGGAAGATTCCGCTGCATTGATATATTTATGTGCCACAGAAAAAGCGACTTTGTCGGAGGCATCCGTCAGCGGGATGTCGTAATGATAACAGACCGGATCCGAAAACTTCAGGTTTTTATACAGTTCCAGAATATTCGCGGCTCGTCTTGTATCCGTTTCCGGCAGCTTTGCGGTCCAGTCATCCTGCGATTTAAGAACCCGCACGTCGGAATAGGCGCTGAGTACAGCAGAAAGAGAGGCCTTGGCCAGATCCACATTGAAATGGACGGTATTATCATTTACATAGAACATATAATCGGAGTACAAAAACTGCCAGGTGCGCCGTTCGTCATTGGAAGCACTGTAATGAAAACCGATCTGGGATTTTCCGATGTAGTTCTCCCTGTTATCTGTCTGTTTCTGTTTCCAGTTAAAATGAACCACTGCCTTTTTTAATGCGTCATTCCCCTCTTCGTTCACAGAAATCGCTTTCCATTCGCTCTCCGATCCGCCATAATAGATATCCTTCAGCTGAACACATCCGTCAAAAGCCCGTTCGCCGATTTTTGTACAGCTGGCAGGAATGCAGATGCTTTTCAGACTGCTGCAGTTGTAAAAGTCAATGAAGCCAATCTCTCTGACTCCTTCAGAAAGAACTGCTTCCGTCAGGCCGGTACAGCCACTGAAAACTGCCCCCTCCAGTGTTTTCACTCCGCCGGGAACCGTGATGCTTTTCAGACTGCTGCATTGGTTGAAAGCATTTGGCCTTATATAGTTCAAGCTCTCCGGAAGGATTACCTCCGTTAACCCTGCGCATTTTTCAAAGCAGCCGTTTCCGATGGTCTTCATTGTGGAAGGAAGAATAATCTTTCTCAATCCGGTCCCACTGAATGCTCGAGTGTCAAGGAACGTGACCTTTTCGAGCTGGACCTCTGTCAGGTCTGTGCAGCCGGAAAAAGCGCTGCTTCCGATCGTCTTCACACCAGGCAGCGCAATATTCTGCAGCGCAGTGCAGCCGCTGAAAGCATTATAACCAATTTGCGTCACATTCCCGCTCACAACCACCTTCTCCAGAGCGGTGCAGTCTTCAAAAGACATAGGTGGAATCACCGTTATCTTCTCCGGAATCGTCACCTCCCTGATCCCGGAGCAGTCAGAAAAAGCACTGTCTCCCAGGCTCTCAAGACTTTGCGGAAGTGTAATTTTTGTAAGGCCTTTGCACCCGGCAAAGCAGGATCTCCCGGCTTTTTTTAGCCCGGATGGCAGATACAGTTCACTGATCCCTGTCGAATAACCGAATACATATTCTCCCAGTTCCGTAACACTCTCCGGCAGTCGGACAGATTTCAGATTCGTCAAGGTGGCAAAAGCTCCGTTTTCGATGGTGAGCAATCCATTCGGAAGAGAGATCTCCTCCAGCTCTTCATTATCCGTGAAAGCGGAATAACCAATGGAGGTAACTCCCGGCATAATCACAAGTTTTCGGGCAGCTGCCGATTTCCAGGGAGCATTTCCTTCACCAAGAATGATCAACTTACTATTGTAACGATCATATTTCGGAAAACCCGCCATCTCTCCGGTACCGCTGATCGTCAATATCTCATCCGAATCGAACGTCCATACCAGATTATCCCCATTTTTACCGCATGTACCGGACTGTATTTCCGCTGCTTTAGCGTTTTTCACCTGCACAAACAGCAGAACCACAAACATAAGAGCCAGACCAAACGTCTTCAGTCTTCTCCCCTTTTCAGTTCTCATCCTTTTCATTATTTCAACCTCTTCTCCTGCTTTCATTCACACTGTATGACTTCTAAAAACCCGCCGGGTACGCTTCCATCATACGATTATTCTCGCAAGCCGGAAGCATACCCGGCAGACTGCTTCAATTCATATTCTGTTTTTCAG
>CACZQT010000432.1 GCA_902783295.1 uncultured Lachnospiraceae bacterium | reverse complement strand
TCTTTCGATATGGAGTTAACAGGTTTGTTCAAATGTTGGTCTCACAGCCAACTTTAAATATATTCCTCGATAGCTCAATGGTATAGCATTCGGCTGTTAACCGAAGGGTTGTAGGTTCGAGCCCTACTCGGGGAGCTGCATGGCTCCATGGTCAAGCGGTTAAGACACCGCCCTTTCACGGCGGTAACATGGGTTCAAATCCCGTTGGAGTCACTGGCGGAATTTCTGCCTATCATATATCTGGCGACATGGCCAAGGGGTAAGGCAAAGGTCTGCAACACCTATACCCCCGGTTCGAATCCGGGTGTCGCCTCGAAAAAAACACTGCGTTTGCAGTGCTTTTTTTGTCGTATAGAATCGTATAGGAAATTTCTCCGGATTTCCTATACGATAAAACCCTCCAGCAGGTACTGCTCGTTCTCCAGACGAGCGTTAAGCGCCGACCGTAGTGGAACGTAGAGCACACGGGCACGTAAGGAATATGTCGTTTCGCGATCGTGCCCGTTGCGCAAGGTCTGTCTGCGCTCCCTTCATGAATGAGGGACCGGCTGATGATTTACTCTTTCACTCTCTCTTCTTTTCGCTTTGGCTGCAGCCCGGTTTTGCGAAATTCGGTCGGTGAAGAATGCATGATCTTCCGGAAAGCACGACCAAAATAACTGAGGTCGTGAAAGCCGACGGTATAACAGATTGTCTGGACGGGGAGATCAGTTTCCAGAAGCTGTCTCGCAGCCATACGGATCCGGTAATTCCGGAGATAGAGTGTAGGCGTTATTCCCAGGATATTCTGGAAGCAGCGAAAGCATTCACGTTCGCTGATCAGGGCAGAATCGGCGATATCCTTTGTGGTAAGGTTCTGGGGATAGCTCCGCTGAATGAAAGCGAGCATTTTCTGCATACGTTCTTCACTTCTGTCGGATAAGGTTCTCTGCTGCTGGAGCCGGGGCAATGCAGCCAGAAAAAAGTTTTTCCAACCCTCACTGATGGCTTTTCGCACATCGAACTCATATCCGAAATTCTGGGCATCATAAGCTTCCATGGCCTCCCGGAGACGCTCTTTGAACTCTGCTGTTTGCGCGTTCTGGCTGGAAAAATAAAAAAGATCCATGCCCCGGCAGTCCAGAATAGGGCTTACATAACGGCTGTCAAAAGCATTTCCCCAGCCGCCGTGGACCAGTTCCGGGGAAAACAGGTGCAGGTATAGAATTACGCCAGAGTCTTTCAGATCCGGCAGAACAGTATGAAGCGTTTTTGGATTGATGTAACAAAGCTCTCCGCTGTGCACCTGGTAGCTGCTCTGGCTGCTTTTAATCGTAATGCAGCCGGAAATCACTTCTATAACCTCGATCTCATAATGCCAGTGCCAGGGCATGTTGTCTTCAAAATAATAATGAAAATCAAGAGTATAGTATTTATAAGGGAAAGAAGGATAGGAATCCTCCCGTGGATCGGAAGCAGAATTCGGAAAGAGATACCGTTCCACTTCCAGATTTTCTTTTAGCCGCATTGCGATGGGTTGCATAATTCCTGTTTCCTCCTTTGCCGGAGAGATTGGGCGTTTCGACTGCAGTATACCATAATTTCCTCTTTCATGGCAGACATAAAATGTGATACACTGTAAAGAGATAATTCCGCTTTCCGTATTTTGGACTGCGTCAGAAAGAATAAGGAGAAATTCCCCATGCAAAGAATACTGGTATGCGATGACGACAGAGAAATTGTAGAAGCGATTGATATTTATCTGAGCCAGGAGGGATATGAAATACTGAAGGCTTATGACGGCGAAGAAGCACTGGAAATCCTGAAAAAGGAAGAAGTACATCTGATTATTCTGGATATTATGATGCCCCGCCTGGACGGAATGCGGGCAACCCGGAAAATCCGTGAGTTCTCCAGCGCACCTATCATTCTGCTTTCCGCCCGCACAGAGGATGCGGACAAGATTCTGGGGCTGAATGCCGGCGCAGATGATTACATCACCAAACCTTTCAGCCCGCTGGAACTGATTGCCCGTGTAAAATCCCAGCTTCGCCGTTATACCCAGCTGGGCACATTGGCGGAAAATGACGAACATGTATACCGTACCGGCGGCCTGGAAGTGAATGACGAGAAGAAAGAAGTACTGCTGGAAGGTGAGCCGGTACGCCTGACGCCCATTGAATACAATATTCTGCTTTTCCTGATCAAGAATCTGGGGAAGGTATTTTCCATTGAGCAGATTTATGAAAACATCTGGAACGAACAGGCAATCGGCGTCGACAACACCGTGGCTGTACATATCAGACATATCCGTGAGAAGATTGAAATCAACCCTAAGGATCCGCAGTATCTGAAAGTGGTATGGGGTATCGGCTATAAGCTGGAAAAGCGATGACCGGCAGCGCATCAAGGAGATGCCGGGCTAAGAAAACGTTGACAGACAGCACATACGTGATGTCAGACAGAGGACATTATGAAAAAGGAGTTAACTTCTGAACGGATCATCTGGCTGGTGCATATTATTCTGTTTGTACTGCTGCTGGCCCTGGGCGTTACTGCGTACCGGATGTCCGAACAGCCTGCGTTTCGCAGTGCATTTGCCGGAAAGGACTTTCTGGAATCGGAGACATTCCGGCAGCAGGTAGCCGCTGACATGCAGGATATTCTTCAGTATGCCCGCCTGGCGGATAAATTCGAGACCGGCGGCGAACTGAATCTGCAGAAAAAGGTGCCTGCAGGCACCGGAAAAGACGGCCAGCCGCTGAGTTACAGCCTGCAGGAAGCACTGGACTATGGCCGGGTCATCGGGGCTACCTTTGATGCTTCCCAGCATCTGAACATCGGGTCGGAGGGGGCCGGAGACGGAGAAACAGGGAACGGAGCGGGAGGAACGCCTCAGGAACTGAACGTGTCTCTCATGCTGGCAAAGGCTGCCGTGGGAGATGCCAGAGTCCGCCAGGCGCTCCTTTCTCTGATATATCAGCTGGATGAATATTACCGTCTCCGCAGATCTCTGGGGCAGAACAGCAGCCGTAATCTGGTATACAAGGTGGCCAGAGGCGGAGAAGTAGGCTCGGTGATTCTTCACAGCAATACGGAAACCGCTCTGAAAAGAGAGAGGGTTCTTACCTACGGCAGGTATTTTATGCTGGATTCCAGCAGCCGGATCCCGGAGTCGAATCTTTCTCCGGAAACCGTGGAGGAACTGGTCCAGATGGTGGAGGACGAAAAATCTGTCCTGACGGAGCCATACGAGATTCTGATTGGCATTGATACCGCATTTCCGGAAGAAGATGCCTACCACAATCTGGCGCTTTCCTATTTCCGCCTTTCGCGCCTGACCAGCCTGTGGAAAACCATGGGAATCTGCCTGCTGGCAGGTATGCTGATCTGTGTCGGTTCCCTGGCTCTGATCGGGAACAAGGACGGGCACAATATTGACAACTGGTTCACGGAATTTATTCTCCTGGGAGAATATCTGGCAATCCTGGTCTTTTTCTGGGGAGGGGAGGAACTGCGTTTTGGTCTGGAAACGCGTTCCGGACTGGATGTACTGACAGGCCTGGTTCTCTGCGCTTTGATGTACTTCCCGATCGTTTTCGGCATCCTGAGCCTTGCCCGGAGAATCCGCAAACATCAGTTTCTGGATGGCTTTCTTCTGGGACGGGCCATACGGGGGATACGAATCGGATACGCTACCCGGAATGACCGGATACACAGCGGAGGACAGGTCCTGTCGCTGCTGGCGTTTTTGCTGCTGGACGCCGTATGTGCTTTTGCCGCAGGCCGTCTGACGGCAGAAGGCTGGGGCTGGGCAGGAATTCTTCTGGTGGCGGTGGTGGTTCTCCTGAATGCCTGGTATATCACCCGGACATCCCAGAAATCCAATCAGGTAAAGTGGGTTTTCGAGAGAATCGCTTCCCTGGCAGCAGGGGATGTGGGCCGGCCTCTGGATACGGAGAAGCTGTACGGTGAAGTGCGGCGGATGGCAGAAACCGTCAACCTGCTGGACCACAGCCTGGAACACGCGGTCAATGAACGGACCCAGAGCGAGCGGATGAAAACCGAGCTGATCGCCAATGTATCCCATGATCTGCGGACACCGCTGACATCTATTATCAATTACGTGGATCTTATGAAGCGGGAAAAAATCGACAATCCCCGGGTACAGGAATATCTGGAGGTCGTGGAGGGCAAAGCACAGCGCATGAAAACCCTGGCGGAATCCCTGATGGAAGCCAGCCGGGCATCTTCAGGGAACCTGAAGATCACCTGGGAGCGCATTGACATGGTACAGATGCTGATGCAGGTTTATGGAGAATTCCAGGAGCAGATGGAAGAAAAAGAACTGTTCCCTGTGCTGCGGTTGGTAGACCCGCCCGCTTATATTCAGGCAGACGGCAAGATTCTCTGGCGGGTGC
Source organism: uncultured Lachnospiraceae bacterium (assembly GCA_902783295.1). Lineage (GTDB taxonomy): Bacteria > Bacillota > Clostridia > Lachnospirales > Lachnospiraceae > UBA3305. Next base: position 1,825 of record CACZQT010000432.1, on the reverse strand, counting down.
TGGATAATCTGTATACCAATGTCTGCAAATATGCCAAACCCGGCACCCAGGTGCTGATTGAACTGCAGGAAACCACTCAGAGCCTGGTATATACAATGAAAAACGTATCTGCCGTACCGCTGCGCTACAGCTCCGAAGAGCTGATGGAGCGCTTTATCCGGGGAGAAGGCTCACGCACCACCGAAGGAAGCGGCCTGGGCCTTTCCATCGCCCGCAGCATGACCGAGCAGCTGCACGGACGGTTTGAACTGTACTCGGACGAAGAAATGTTCCGGGTGCGGCTGATCTTCCCGCTGGCGGAGAAGTAAAGACAGGAGAGGACAGAGTGAGGACAGAGGGACAGTCCCCTTGTCCCGGATGGGACAAGGGGACTGTCCCTCTGTCCTCACTATATCAGATAAAAGGAAGAGGAAGGCGGCCCGTTCGGGCTATCTTCCTCTTCCTTTTATCTGATCCTGCGTGCTTCCAGGTAATATCTCTTCTCTTTAGCGTGTCCCATGGAAAATGTTTTCCGGGTCAGGGGACCGTCTGTTTTCAGGCTGGGGAAGAGCTGTTCCTTCCGGATCGGCTGCATCAGAAAACCGATACATCCCGGCTGTTTCGAAAGCTCACGAACGACATCCTCGCCGTGAATATAATCGATTTCTCCCTCTTCGTGAGACAGGTAGTAATCCAGGAAATCCTGCAGAATACTGACCGCAAGCTGTCCTCTGGAAGGATCCAGATAGATGGTGGTTTCTGTATTGCCGATACAGCAGACAACAGGATAGCCGGAGTGCGTTCCTTCCGCCTGACCATTTTCCGCCTTTTTACCCTCAGGCAGAGGCTGCGCCGGAGCCGGAGTCATACCGGTTTCTTTTACGCAGTAATCTTTCAGATGCGCCAGCAGCTTCTCCGGATCCGTGTGCTTCACGATCCGGTAGATCGATTCGATCTGCTGCACTTCATCATACAGATTTTCCAGTTCTACCATTGTATAACGCAGCGGGCTGCGGGAAAGATCTTCCCCCGGGTGCGCTGCTTTTTCTGCTTCATAGATTTCCTTGGCGGTAACGATGGAATGGTTTCCGTCCCCAACCGCGAAAAGGAGGGGCTTTCCGTCCAGATCCTCGTACCGGTGCCATTCTCTCTCCATATAGTCGGAAAGCCGCTTGTCAAAAGCAGAGGCTTCGTCGCCCTGCACAAGCCAGCCGGTAATATGGCCGCCGCCTTCCATGAGATCAAAATCATACAGGATGGGCAGTTCTTCTTTTCTGGCAGTGATGGGAGCAATCAGGCTCATACGGTCGTCATCCGCCAGCATCAGCACATGGGACAGTTCCAGGGAAGCCTTTTCACGGATCCGCAGCCGGACGGGGATACGCCCCAGCACGGTCTGCTCGGAAGCGCGGATGGGAGAAGTGGACTCCGCGTGGAAATCGTAGGCCTCCAGATCGATGGCGCCGACCAGGCCCCGCCGTATAGTCCCGTTCAGCAGGGTTCTCTCCACATATACATAGCTGTCAGGGTATTCAGTAAACAGGTTCTGCTGCAGATAAGCATCCATACTCCGGTGGATATGCGCAATCCGCTCATCGAGCCGATGTTCCAGATCAAATTCCGACAGGATCAGATGACCTGCGGAAGGCTTTCCCTTTATATGTTCTTCAACGCGTTCCCAGTAGTCCGGCTGGGAAGTAAACTGGTCGCAGGCGATCACCGCCCAGTCTTCTAAAGCATCCGTTTTAGGAAGAAGGATATCCGCGGAACGGAAAATTTTTTTCATATCATAATCTCCTTTTATAGTCGCACGTTCCATCATACACGATTTCAGGAAGAATACAAG
>CACZQT010000431.1 GCA_902783295.1 uncultured Lachnospiraceae bacterium | reverse complement strand
CATACACTGAAAAAGTAATGCAGTAAAACTGCATGGTAAAGGGAGGAGGTATCCTATGGACTTCAGGGATATTTTTCCGGAGGGGACTCCCCAGCCGGAACAAGACAGCCAGGGAAGCGGCGGCAGACGAAAGAGAGGCGGTTTTCACCTCAATTTCGGCGGAAACAAACCATGGAAGGTCACTGTTGCTGTGATTGTGATTCTTCTGGTGCTGTTTCTCGGCAATAACTGCTATTACCGTGTGAGCGAGCAGGAGAACGCGGTGCTTACGATGTTCGGCAAGGTTGTCCGTACCGATACAGCGGGACTGTATTTTAAACTGCCGCTTCTTCAGAAGGTGCATTTCGTGGATATGACCACGCACGGTACCGGCATCGGCTACACGGTGTCCGGCAACGGGCAGAACATCACGAATGATGACGACGGCATTATGATCACCAGCGATTTCAACCTGCTGAATATCGATTTCTACCTGGAATACAAGGTAAACGATCCGGTGGCTTACCTGTACAACGCGGTACGGCCGGAGGAGATCCTGCGGAACCTGACGCTTTCAAGCATCCGGTCGACGATCATCAATTATACTGTAGACGATGCCATGACGACGGGGAAAAGCCAGATTCAGGCAGATGTCAAGCAGAAGCTTTCGGAAGCTCTGACAGCGAACGAGATCGGCCTGCAGGTAGTGAACATTACCGTACAGGACGCAGAACCGCCTACTGCGCAGATTGTATCGGCTTTTAAAGCCGTGGAAAATGCAAAGCAGGGCAAGGATACGGCTCTTAACCAGGCAAAGAAATACCAGAGCGAACAGCTCCCTGCCGCGGAAGCGGAAGCGGACAGGATCCGTCAGGCTGCCGAGGCCAAAAAAGAAGCAAGGATCGCAGAGGCTCAGGGCCAGGTTGCCAGGTTTAACGCCATGTATGAGCAGTACGAGCTGAATCCGCTGATTACCCGCCAGAGAATGTTCTATGAAGCCATAGAATCAGTACTCCCGAACCTGAAGGTTATCATCAGCGACGGAGATACCCAGACACTGCTGCCGCTGTCTCCTTTCGCGGAAGGCAGCGCATCATCGGCACAGGGAGGGAACTGATATGAAGAAAAACATCATCCGAGGCCTTCTGGCGGTTCTTGTCGCAGCGGTGATCGTGGTTATTTTCAACGGATTTTACACGGTCCCTCTCAAGCAGTATGTAGCAGTGCGGCAGTTCGGCCGGATTATCCATGTCGTGGAAACGCCCGGGCTCAAATTTAAGGTACCGTTCATCCAGAGCATCCAGCGGATTCCTGCCTGTCTCCATATCTATGATATTCCGGCGTCAGACGTTATCACCAAGGACAAAAAATCCATGATCGCGGATGATTTCGTGCTGTGGCGGGTGGTAAACCCCACGAGGTATATTCAGGCTCTGAACGCGATGGAGGCGCGGGCGCAGGAACGTATCGAAGCAGCTGTATACAACGCCACCAAGACGGCGATTTCTTCCATGACGCAGGATGAGGTCATCGAAGCCAGAGGGGAACGGCTGATCCAGCTGATCACGGAGGATGCCAACGATTCCATGACGGAATACGGCATCGATATTGAACTGGCGCAGATCAAGATGCTGGATCTTCCTTCGGACAACAAGGAAGCAGTGTATCAGCGTATGATTTCGGAACGGCAGAACATTGCCGCGCAGTATGAGGCCGAGGGCAACAGCGAAAAACAGAAGATTATCAACCAGACGGACCGTACGGTAGCGGTTATGAAGGCGGAAGCGGAGAAGGAAGCGGCGATACTGGAAGCTGAAGGCGAAGCTACGTATATGTCCACCCTGCAGGAAGCTTACAATACGCCGGCGAAAGCGGATTTCTATAATTTTATCCGCAGCCTGGACGCGCTGAAGGCTTCCCTGACCGGGAAGGAGAAAACCATTATCCTGAACCGGGATTCGGAATTGGCGCAGCTGCTGTATGGAGATAAGGTAGAGCCGGAGTTCCATCCGGAAGCGGAAACTGAAGCGGCGGAATAACGGAAAATCAGGAAGGAGAAAAGAGATGTATCTGTATTCCTTAAACTACCGGGTGGAAACACCGGAAAACCCTTACGGGAGAAAGAAAATCACGGAGATGTCCACACCCTGGCTGCCCAAGGCCGGAGAAATCGTCGAGTATCAGCCCTGGGAGGCGGATACCGGTACCTATCACGTGAAAAAATACATGGTGGAAACCGTAGAATACTGGTATCAGGATGAGACCCGCTACGGAATCAATGTTTTTGTGAAGGACCTGTAATGATTCAGAATCCTGGGTAAATTGAAAAATCAGGCGCATCCGGGCAGCCCCGGATGCGCCTGATTTTTCAGTTTTACAGCTTTGACTGTTCAGAATCACAGCTCGCAGACGTG
>CACZQT010000430.1 GCA_902783295.1 uncultured Lachnospiraceae bacterium | reverse complement strand
TAATGGGGTGTGCTTATGGATAAAAATGCTGTACTTAAGGTGAAGCATGTCAGCATGAGATTCAACCTCAGTTCTGAAAAAATCGACAGCCTGAAAGAATATGTACTCAAATCCATCCGCAGGGAGGTCTCCTTCGACGAATTCTGGGCACTGAAGGACGTGGATTTTACCCTGCAGAAAGGCGACCGGCTGGGAATCCTTGGGATGAACGGCGCAGGCAAGAGTACCCTGCTGAAGGTGATTGCCGGTGTTTTCAAGCCCACCAAAGGTTCGGTGGTGCGAAAAGGCAGCCTGGCGCCGCTGCTGGAACTGGGGGCCGGCTTCGACAAGCAGTATACCGGCCGGGAAAACATCTACCTTTACGGGTCGGTGCTGGGATACAGCCGGGCGTTTATCGACAGTAAATATGATGAAATTGTGGAGTTTTCCGAACTGGGCCGGTTTATCGACGTTCCCCTGAAGAACTATTCCTCCGGTATGCGCAGCCGGCTTGGCTTTTCCATTGCCACTGTGGCAGAGCCGGATATCCTGATTCTGGATGAAGTCCTTTCCGTGGGCGACGCAAAATTCCGCGTGAAGAGCGAGGCCAGGGTGCGGAATCTGTTTGAGCAGGGAGTGACGGTTCTTTTTGTATCCCACAGCCTGGCGCAGGTGACGCGCATCTGCAACAAAGCCATGATTCTGGATAAGGGCAATGTGGTTGCGTTCGGAGATATTGATGATGTAGCGCCGGTTTACGCCCGGATGCTGGATACCAAGTAATGATTGACAGCCCTGGCAAAATGACGGGCCGGATGAAGAGGTTGCACCCATGAAAATGACGATCATCTGGATAGCGGATGAAAAAATCGAAAAAAACCGGAAAACACTGGAATTCCTGAAGAAGGAAATGCTCTCTTACGCCAGGCCTGTACAGGTACTGCTGTACGGTGCGGATCCTTCGTTTCGCAGGGAAGCCTCTGACCTGCCGGGACTGGAAACAGTGGATGGCTTTGAAGGCGCTGAAGAATGCACCGTTTACCGTCATGCGGCAGACAACGCGGAGGGGGAGTACCTGACCCAGCTGTACGGCGGGGATACCTGGACGGACGGAATCCTGGAAAAAATGGCAGCCTGCATATCCCGGCATCCGGACCGCAGGCTTTATATCGTAAACAAGAAGATGCCGGATGATACGATCGGGGCTTTTTCGGGAAATAAAGTTGACCGGGAAACGGTCTTTTTCCTGAACCGGGAAACAGAATGCCATCCTTTTTATTTTGGCGGCACTTTCGTGAAGAAAAGCCTGCTGAAGGAAGGGGACTTCTCCCCGGCTCCGCCTCTGGAAGGCGAACGGAAGCTGTTCCTTTCCCTCTGTATCCGTTCAGAGACAGTGGTGTTTCTTCCCGGTCCTGCCTACTGCAGCGCCAGAGAGAGGGAAGGAGACCTGCTTTACTTCCACGGCATTTATGAGAAGAGCTTTTACCGGGAATCTTTCACGGAATTCTGGCTGCCCTGGCTGGCGGAACTGAAGGAAAAGCACGGAACTGTACCCCTGGTCGTGCAGACGCACTTCCTTTTTACCGTGACCAGACGCTTCCTGGCTAACTGGAATAACCGGAACAAGCATGTAATCGACGAGGAAGAAGCGGAAGAGCTTTTCGGATGGGTATCCGGGGGACTGGCCTATATTGACGACCATATCCTGATGAATGCAAAGAAAATCGCGGATATCAATGTCGGAGATACCGTGAAGTGGGTACTGGGCATTCTGAAATACGGGAAGGACTACACCTTCGGTACAGGCTACCTGTCCGGAAACATGTACTATGCAGAGAAGGACGTGATGTTCAACACCATCAAAAGCCTCAGGACCAACATCCTGTTTATGGATGCCAGGGACGGGGTGATGGAAATTGACGGAACGGTCCATCCGGTTCTGTACGCCATGGCGGACAGAGTCTATTTTGAATTTGCCGGCAAAATTTTCGAGCCGGTTTACAATGAGCGCTACGCGCTGACAAAAGTGCTTGGCGTCAGTATTGCCAAGGCGCATTCCTTCCACGTATCCATTCCCTATATCAATAATCCGGGCTCTGTTATTTACTGCTTTGCGGAGTTCGGAAAAGAGAAAGTGAAAATCCTGTACGGCTACGAGTCCCATTTCAGCCGCATCAATAACCGTTTTATGGGGCAGTACTGGGCTTTTGAGGACCGGAAGCAGCCTTTTATCATGTCCCGGTGCAATGACGGGCTCCGGATTGAAAAGAGCAGCAAAAAACTGCACCGGAAAAAGGAACTGGCGCTCTGGAAACAGATGATGCGCACGAAAAATGACCGGAAACGCGCCTGGCTGTTTATCCTGATCCGCCTGGCCTATTTTGCCACACGGAAATTCATCAAGCGCAGACCGATCTGGATGTATCTGGACAAGATTTATAAAGCCGGGGACTCTTCGGAATATCTTTACAAGTACGCCAGTGCGCAGGACAACAATTTCCGGCATTACTACCTGGTAGATAAGAAGTCGGCGGACTACCGCCGGCTGAAGAAGGAAGGATATCATCCGCTGGTGCGCGGAACCATCAAACACCGCCTGGTGTTCCTGATGGCGGATATGATGGTGATTTCCAATTCCACGGTTTTTGCCTTCAATAATTTCGGAATGGTCAATTCCGGCTATATCCGTGACCTGCCGGATTTCCACGTCTGCTGCGTACAGCACGGCATGAGCGTTCAGCAGATTGCCGTAGCCCAGAACCGTCTCCGTGATAATACAAGGCTGTATTTCTGCGCTTCGAAATATGAGATAGAGAATCTGTCCCGCCCGGTTTACGATTATGCCGGTTATGGCGCTTTGAAGCTGACGGGTGTTCCGCGTTATGACGGCCTGGTGAATAATGATCAGAAACAGATTCTCATCAGCCCCACCTGGCGCATGCAGGCAGCCACACCGGTCCGTACCAGTGAAGGGGAAGTCCGTGACTACAACCCTCTGTTTAAAGAGAGCACGTACTTCCGGATTTACAATGCCCTGATCAACGATTCCCGTCTGATTGAAGCCGCGAAGAAATACGGTTACCGCATAAAATACGTGCTCCATCCTATTGTCAGTTCGCAGGTGGAGGATTTCGACCGGAATGATTACGTGGATATTATTCCCGCAGTCGGGGACATGAGCTATGAAAAAATGTTCTGTGAATCCAGCCTGATGGTAACAGACTTTTCCGGAGTTCAGTTCGATTTTGCCTATATGCGAAAGCCTGTGGTTTATCTGCATCACAGGGATATTCCCCAGCACTATGAGGAAGGCAGTTTTTATTACGACACCATGGCTTTCGGGGAAATCTGCCATGACAACGATGAACTGATCAGCGTCCTGGAGGAATACATGGCGGACGGCTGCCGCATGAAGGAAGAGTATGTGCGGAGAGCGGATGATTTCTTCTTCTATAACGACAGAAACAACTGCCGGAGAATCTACAATGCCATGCTGGCTTATCAGGAACAGTGGATCTTCCCGGAACTTGCGGAAGCCAGGAAGGCCAGAGAACTGGCGGAAAACCATTATACTTTTGCGCCTGTTCCCAAGGTGGACCTTCTGGCCGCAAAGGGGGATGATGAGAAGCTGATGGGAGAATTCTCCCTGGCGGAAAGAAAGGCAAAACTTCCTGCCTATGACAGTCTGGCAGGCCTGGGAGAGGAAGGCAGCGAGGAAGCCGGGAAACCCAGTGTGGCGGATTATTACTATGATCTGCCGATCGAAGAAAAGACGGTGGTAATGTTAGGACTTGCCCACAGCGTGCGGGGAAATCTGCAGTATATCCTGAATGAACTGAACTATTCCGACGAATTTGAAGGATACCGGATTTTCGTCCGGGGCTGGAAGGCATCGGAAAAGGTTGTAAAGCAGTTCATCAAAGAGAACCACTGGAAGCGGACGGAAGTACTGATTTCCACCCGGAAATACGACGAGTGGCTTTCCAAAGCCCAATATCTGCTGACGGAAACCTATTTCCCGGAAGGATGGACCAAAAAACCCGGGCAGATCGTGATTGATACCTGGCACGGTACTCCGCTGAAAAAACTGGGACTTGCCAAGAATTTCCGCAACCTGCACAAAGACGGCGGGACACAGAGAAGCTTTATTGACTCGGATTATCTCCTGTACCCCAATGACTATACGCGGGAAGCCATGCTTTCTTCGTACAAGGTCGCGGACCTGATGTACGGAAAAGCACTGATGCTGGGCTATCCCCGGACCGGCGGCATGATGGCAGTGGGGGAGGAAGAAAGAGAAGCGCTGCGGGAGAAACTCGCTCCCGGTCTGCAGAAGATATATGCCTATATGCCGACCTGGAAGGATTATCTGGAGGAAGGACAGGTGGTGGCGGAAAGCCGGGATTTCCTGTACTTTATGGACAGCCGGCTCAGGGATGATGAAATCCTGTACTGCAACCTGCACCATAAGGTCAGTGATTCCGTGGACTATAATGGATTCCGGCATATCCGGCAGTTCCCTGCGAACCTGGACAGCTATAAGCTGTTGGCAGCCACGGACGCTCTGATCACGGACTATTCCAGTGTTTTCTATGATTATCTGGCAACGAGACGGCAGATTGTTCTGTACTGCGAGGATTACGAACTGTACCGGAAACGCCGCGGTACCTATATGGACCTGATGGAGCTGCCCTTCGATAAGGCCATGTCCAAAGAAGAGGTGGTGGAAGCTCTGCGGCGGGGAAAGACCTATGATGATACCGAAGCTTATGAACGGTTCTGCCGGTATGATTCGCCTGTGAACGCGAAGAAACTCACCAGTATCATGGCGGATGCACCAGATCCGGATCTGGTGCTCAAAGATATTCCGAAGAGCGGCAAAAAGCAGATCATGATCTTCTCCGAACGCTTCCAGGCGTCGAAGGAAACAGACATATTGAAGGAGATCGCTGCGGCCTACAACCGGGAAAAGAACCAGCTCTATTTCTCCGGCGAAATGTATGCCATGGATGACCACAAGGATAATTCCTACCCGCTGCTGCGGGATAATCCGGTATACGGCATGGTACGGGATACGCACCTTACGGCCAGAGGCCGGCTGCTGATGCAGAAATACCTGGAGAGGAAACTGAGCTTCGAGGAAATCATCCCTTATCTGCAGTATGATTATGCGCTGATGATCTACCGTGAATACGGACACGTACAGTTCGACACGATAGTGATTTACGATGTACTGGATCCGAACCTGGTACTCGCCCTGTCTACCATGCGCGGAGAGAAGATTCTCTTTATTAACGAGGAAATGGTGCAGAGCATCCGCCTGGGTGACCGCCTGCTGAAGGATGCCCTGTGCTACGCAGCCCGGCGGAGTCATTTCGTCTTCTTTATGAACCGGCAGCTGCTGGTTGAAATGCAGGGCATAACAGGAGAGTTAGAAGACGCGAGGGTCTGCTATACAAATGATCAGATCCTGGAGTTCTTCGAAAAATAAAAAGCAGCGTTGTTGCTGCTTCCGCGGAGAAGACAGTGTAAGGCGTCTGACGGATGCCTGTGCGGCGCGGCCAAAGCCCTGGACCGCACGGAGAGGAGGCGGAAGGCAGGTATGAATTTATCCAGCTTACTGGAAATGCAGGGGGAACTGCTTCTGCTGATGGTGGTGGGCTATTTCCTGGCGGAAATCGGCATTATTCACAAGGAAGGCAGGAAATTCCTGACCAGCCTGGTGGTGAATGTGATTCTCCCCTGCAATATTGTGAAATCCTTTGACGTTCCGTTCCGGCAGGAAATTCTGACGCTGGGCGGAGTAATGGTTGCGGCAAATCTCCTGGTCCAGGGAGGGAGCCTGCTTCTGGGAAAGCTGTTTTACCGGAACTATGCGGATGACCAGAAAAAGGTACTGGAGTATGCCACGGTCATATCCAACGCAGGAATTCTGGGAAATCCGGTGGCAGAAGGGGTTTTCGGAAGCATGGGACTGCTGTATGCTTCCATTTACCTGATCCCGCAGAGAATTTTCATGTGGTCCATCGGAATTACCTTTTTCACGGGAGAAAAGGGAAACTGGAAGAAGACGCTGCAGAAAGTGGTGACCCACCCCTGTATTGTCGCTGTGGCGGTCGGGATGGTTCTGCTGATGACGCCGCTCACGCTGCCCGGTTTCCTGGGAGCCAGCGTGAAAGCGATTGCCAATGCAAACACGGCCATGTGCATGCTGTTGGTGGGAAGTCTTCTGGGAGGCGTTAACTTTAAAGGGCTGATCAACAAGGATACGGTGCTGTTCTGTTTTATCCGCCTGTTTCTGATTCCGGGGATCGCTCTTCTGCTGTGTAAACTGACCCGTATGGACGAACTGGCTGCGGGGGTCATCGTACTCCTTACCGCCATGCCGGCTGCCAGTACAACCGCGGTGCTTTCCGCCCAGTATGGCAGAGATGCGGCACTGGCTTCCAGGCTGGTGGCGATTTCCACCATTCTTTCCGTGGCGACAGCTCCCTTGTGGTGTCTGGTTTTCGCGATGTAACAGCAGGCGGGCGGAATTACAGGCATGCCGGTACGGCAGCGTCCCGGCATACCCGGGGAAAGCGCGCTGCGGCTTCATAAAACTTTCAGAAGTTTGTCAGAGAACCCTGCCGGAAAATCGGTTGTAAACCGGCAGGGCTTCTGTTATCATAGCGGTACAAACAGGATACTGCTAAACCGTCAGTGAACATATAAAACAGGTACAGGATACCTGGAAGGGAGGATGAACAATGAAAAAGAATATCTGGATGGTGCTGGCGCTGTCTGCCTGCCTTCTGGCGGGCTGCACGAAAAAGCCGGCTGTAGTTGAGACAACGAAAGCTGTAGAAACTACGGCGGCAGAGACCACGACAGCCGCAGAATCTACCATTACGGCGGAAAGGATAGAAGCCGGCCCGGAAGTGCTGGAAACACAGGCCGGAAAACCGGAAGCCGCTTCTCACGCGTCAGGGGAGCTGCCTTCGGGAACGCAGACGGCTTCGGGTACGAAGGCCCAGCAGGAGCAGGAAACCCGGAAAGAAACTGCGAAGCAGGAGCCGGAAGAGGAAGAAGAAATCATGATCGTCGAAACCGAGGAGCTCATTCTGGAGCCTGAGGAAGAAGTCGATTATGTGGAAGATGATATGCCGGTAGAGGAAACAGCAGAGGATGAGATCGAACAGATTGAAATCGTCGAGGATGAGATAGAGGCAAACCTTGAGATCGAGGATGACATCCCAGGGCAGGAAGCGGATATGCCCTTTGACGAGGATGAGACTCTGACCGACGAGGATGACATTTTCGAAGATTCCGGAGATCCGGAAGAGGAAACACTGGCTGAAGAGAGCCAGGAAGACCTTGCACAGGATCCTGCAGCTGCAGGAAACCAGGCAGAACCGGCGGATGAAGAGCTTCTTGTGCTCGAAGAGACCGAGGAAGCCGTAGAATACAAGGAGACAACAGCACAGGATGAAGGTGCCCTGGTTGTTGAAATAGAGGATTCTACGGAAGTCGGCGCGGAGCCTGCGGCGGAAGAACCGCCCACAACCCAGGCGGAAGAGACAACGGAAGAACCCATGATTCAGATCGTGGAGGAAACGACGGAAGAACAGCCGGCAGCTCAGACGGAAGAAGAAATTCCGGAAGAAGTGGTAAACCAGGCGGCAGAAACGGAAGAAGTCCCTGAGGAAACGACAGAAGGGCAGCCGGAAGAACTTCCGGAGGATGAACCCGTAAATCAGGTGGAAGAATCCGCGAAGGAAGACGAAGAAAACAAAGAGCAGGTGGAAGAAGAACAGACTGAAGCGGCTGCAGAGACCACAGAGGCAGCGGAAGAGTACGTGGAACCGGAGGAGACGACGGAAGAAGCGGAAGAATACGTGGAACCGGAAGAGACGACGGAAGCAGCTGAAGAATACGTGGAACCGGAAGAGACGACGGAAGCAGTTGAAGAAGAAACGGAAGAGCTTCTGCCCATCGAGCTTCCGAATCCTCCCGACCGCGAGAAGATCGAGTCGAAGGGGATGGACAGCAAGGGAGCATCTGTTCTGACCTTTGTACTGAAAAACGGAACCCTGCACCAGGAAAAGGGCTACATAGTCGTTAAGGCTGTGGCTGAGAGCATTATTCAGGTTCCTGCGGAAGACCTGGTGGAAGAAGAGGAACTGATTCCGGTAGACGAGGAAGAAGAAAGCGCGGAAGAGGGAGAAGAAGAGGAACTGGTTCCGGAGGAACCGGAGGAGCCTGAAACTCCCGAAACAAAGAAGGAAACTTTTGAGGTGGAACTCTATATCCGCGACGGAGCAGTATTCCGGAAGGAAGGAAAAGACCTGGCTATTTCTGAGGAACTGTTCGGAAAAGACGGTAAGGATCTGCCGGTTGCAAGGATTCTGTTTGACGAGGACGGTTATGCCATCCGTCTGGAGGCAGCGGAACAGTAATGGACGAAACGGGCCGCGGAATTCCGCGGCCCGGGAAAACAGCAGGAAACAACTGGTTTCCGCGTGCCGGAGGCGCATCTGCCGCCGGCACGCGGTCTTGTCTTGAATAACGGATTAATTTCAGCAGGAACTGGCCGGGATGCCAGAGTTGGGAACGGGTATGAGCAGAAGACGCAGAAAAAGCCACCTGGGCAGCATCATTCTTATTATTATTCTGATATTGCTGATAGCAGCGATCGGAACCTTTGTCTGGTATTTATCTCAGCACAAAAAATCAGTGGTTTATCTGGACAACACCATTTTCATGGGAGAAAATGTCGCTGGACGCGCTCCGGAAGACCTGATGGCAGGTGTCCGGGAACTGGTGGACGGAGTGGATATTACTCTTTCTGAAGCCGGACAGCCGGCACTTTCCGGAAAGCTGGCGGATTTTGGCTTTACCCTGGATGAGGATAAGGTGCGGAGCAACCTGCAGAATGCCATGCTGGCGCAGAAAAGCAGCCTGGGTTCCGTGCTGCGCTGCCTGACCGGTGCCGAAACGCTGATTGAATCCGAACTTTCCATGAAATTTGACGAGGCGGTTTTCAACGGCGTGGTTCAGACCTCCAGCCTGCCGATTGCCCGCCGGGCCAGTTCGGACGCGTCGCTGACCCAGAACTCCGCCGAGCGGCGGATGGACCTGGTGATGGAAGTCTACGGCAACGAATTTGACGAAGCACAGTTCCGCTCCTGGATGAAACAGCAGATCGAAGGAAGCCTCCGGGACAACGGAATGACAGACATCGACCTGGCATTTCCGGAAGAACTCTATATCAGGCCGCAGGTGACGGCGGAAGCCGCCGGTTTTGTAGCCCGGGCAGAGGCGCTCAAACCCTATGACGGGGCGGAGATTACCTACGAATTCGGGCCGCAGACGGAAGTGCTGGATTATGACACCATCATTTCCTGGCTGGATGTGAACGGCAATACCGCATCCGTGAACCAGGAAAAGCTGGATGACTGGATTTACCATCTGATCGCCTATTACAATACTCTTTACCGTACCCGGAAGTTCACGACGACCAAGGGCAGGGAGGTCACTTTCCCTGAATCGGACAACGAATACGGCTACCGCCTGAACGAAGACCAGGAACGGGCACAGTTCCTGGAGGATATCACTTCCGGCGCCCCCGTTTCCAGGGAGCCGGTATATGTGAAGACCGATAAATGGGATAATCCGTTATATCTGAAGAGGAACGGCCGGGATGACATGGCCGGCACTTATGTAGAGGTCAGTATTGAAGACCAGCATCTCTGGTACTACGTAGATTACGAACTGTTCCTGGAGACGGATGTAGTGACCGGTGATGTGACTCTGGACAGGGGGACTCATACCGGCGTATTCCCGCTTTCTTATAAGCAGCGTGATTATACACTGACCGGCGGGGAAGGCAGTGGAGCGTATGAGACGCCCGTAAGCTACTGGATGCCGTTTATAGACGGCCAGGGCCTGCATGACGCAAACTGGCGGAGCAATTTCGGCGGAGACATCTACATGGGGAACGGTTCTCATGGCTGCGTCAACCTGCCGCCGAGAGTTGCGGAAAAAATCTACGACGAAATCAAGGCCGGCACGGCGATAGTGATTTACGATTAAGGAGGAACCAGAGGATGGAAAGCATTATCCGGGACGCAAAACTGGCGCCTTCGGGGCACCGGAAGATTGAATGGGTACGGCGGAACATGCCTCTTCTGCGGAGCCTGGAAGAGGAATTTGAAAAGACAAAACCCCTGGACGGCCTGAAGCTGGCGCTTTCTATCCATATGGAAGCGAAAACGGCATACCTCTGCAAGGTGCTGGCGGCCGGCGGGGCCAGAGTATTTGCGACCGGCTGCAATCCTCTTTCCACACAGGATGATGTAGCCGCTGCTCTGGCAGAGGATGAGAGAATCAGCGTATATGCCATGCACGGCGTGACAGAGGAAGAGTACACAGCTCTGCTTTCTGCCGTACTGGAGCCGTCGCCGCAGCTGATCGTAGATGACGGCGGCGACCTGGTGCATCTTCTGCATACGAAATACAGGGACCGGCTGGAGAATGTGATCGGCGGCTGTGAGGAAACCACGACGGGCATAATGCGTCTGAAGGCCATGACAAGAGACGGGGAACTGGTCTTCCCCATGATTATGGTAAACGATGCTGACTGCAAGCACCTGTTTGACAACCGCTACGGCACCGGCCAGTCTGTGTGGAACGGGATTAACCGTACCACGAACCTGATTGTGGCCGGGAAAATCGTAGTGGTAGCCGGTTATGGCTGGTGCGGCAAAGGAACCGCGATGCGCGCGAAAGGACTGGGAGCCCGCGTAATCGTCACGGAAGTAGATCCCGTGCGCGCCATCGAGGCGGTGATGGACGGTTTCGATGTGATGCCGATGAGGGAAGCGGCCGGACTGGGAGACATTTTTGTGACCGTGACGGGCTGCTGCGGTGTAATCGGAGAGGAAGCCTTTGCGAACCTGAAGGACGGGGCCATTCTCTGCAATGCAGGCCACTTCGATGTGGAAGTGGATGTTGCATGGCTGCGCGCGCACGCGCTCGACAGCCAGCTCATGCGGGACAATATACAGGGATATCTTCTGCCCGGAAACCGCTGGGTGTATGTACTGGGTGAAGGACGCCTGGTGAACCTGGCCTGCGGAGACGGGCATCCGGCGGAAATTATGGACATGAGTTTTGCCATTCAGGCACTGTCTGTCCGCTATCTGGCAGAACATCGCGGGGAACTGACGGAAAAGCTGATCCCTGTGCCGAAGGAGGTAGACCGGGAGGTGGCCTTCCGGAAACTGCGCTTCCTGGGAAAGGACATCGATGTCCTGACGGAAGAGCAGGAGCGTTATCTGGCCAGTTCTTCCCTGTAAGGCCGGCAGACGAAAGACAACGCAGGAAGATGCCGGCGGGTATCGGACATTTTTGTGAAATCTTTGTGAAAGAAAAGGAGAAAGTCTGACTTTCTCCTTTTCTTTTGCTATAATAACCCGTGTTTGCTGTACGTCGAAGCCGCGGCGGGGGGTTCCCTTCCCGTGGATTTCTCCTTTTTTCAGCGGGAGAGTTTGCAAACGGCCTGGAATGTGGTATGATATCCGTTACGGGTTTAAACAAGGCTCGTTTCGTTTTTCGCAAATCTTAAGGAAGCTTTTGCGATGTTATAAGTGTTGTCTGATACAATCACAGAACAGACAACCGTGTTTTAGAGGGTAAAACCGGGCAGAGCCCGGATCCGGAATCCGGACATGCCGGATGGTATATGGTACAGGAGAAGGAACATTCATGAAGAAAAAAGGGTTGAAAACCTTGCTGCCGGGAATACTTGTGTTATGCTGCCTGATTTCCGGCTGCAGTTCAGAAGACGGTTCTTCCGGACCTCTGGAAGGTGCGAAGGATCTTTTTGAAAATGCCCGGGAAGCAGTCATGAGCGTGGTCGGCGGTATTATCGGAGACGATTCGAAAACGGAGGACACCGTTGCGGTGCAGTCCGTGTCCATGCTGGCCGGAATCGGAGCCTATGGGATCCAGGACCGGTATTCCGGGATGGTTGTTGCCCAGCAGACCCAGGAAATCAACAAGCAGGAGGACCGGACCGTCAAAGAACTGAAGGTTTCGGTGGGAGATACCGTCAAAAAGGGAGATGTCCTTTTCTCCTACGATGTGGATGAAATGAAGCTTGCAATTGATACCGGAAAGCTGGAACTGGAAAAAATCCAGAACAGTATTACGAGTACCAACAAGCAGATTGCTCAGCTGGAAAAGGACAAGGCCAAGGCGGCGCAGTCAGACCAGCTTTCTTACAGTATTGAAATCCAGAGCCTGCAGGCGGATGTCAAGGAATATGAGTATCAGCTGCAGACCAAGACCGTGGCGCAGGAACTGCTGGAAAAGACGCTCGGCAATGTAGACGTCCTGGCTACGATTGACGGGGTCGTGCAGAGCATTAACGACGGAACGCAGTCGGATGATGACTACGGAACCGGCAGCAGCGCCTATATCGTTCTGATGGAAACCGGGAATTACCGGATCAAGGGGACGATCAATGAGATGAACCGGGCAGCCATGATCGGCATGGAAGGCCAGCGCCTGATCATCCGTTCCCGTGTAAATGCTTCGGATATATGGTACGGCAAGCTGGATAAAGTGGATACAGAAAATCCTGTTCAGCGGGATAATGATTACTATTACGGCGGAGATGAGAACAGCCAGTCTACGAATTATCCTTTTTATGTCAGCCTGGATAATTCCGACGGCCTGATGATGGGCCAGCATGTATACATTGAACTGGACCAGGGGCAGGCGGAACAGAAAACCGGTATCTGGCTGCCGTCGTATTTTATCGATCTGGATGGCGGCGCGTACATCTGGGCAGCCACAGCAAAGGATAAGCTGGAAAAGCGTACTGTCAAGCTGGGAGACTATGATAAGGATCTGGACCAGTATGAAGTACTTGAGGGAGTTGCCGCTTCGGACTATATAGCTATCGCCGATGTATCCCTGCGGGAAGGGATGCCCGTGACCCGTTACGATGAAGCCTACTTCGAGGATGATGAAGACTGGGACGATGACGAGGAAGGCGACGTCCTTTTCGAAGGTGATGAGGGCGAAGACGACTGGGACGACGATGACTGGGGCGACGGCGACGAAGACGTAGAATGGGAAGAAGACGTTGACCTGGACAAAGTGGAAGAAATCGACGACGATGAAGAGACTGACTTCGACGATGAAGACGACATGAACGCTTCAGAAGAAGAGGCGGATGACGTCATCGACCTGGGAGAAGAGGACGAGATGAATGAACCGGAAGAAGAACCGGATGACGGAGTCGGCCTGAACGGAAAAGGCTTCCAGGATCTCGATGAGGACATTGAAGCGGAGTTCGGCGATGATGACATGGACGCGCTGGAGATCGGGGAAGAGAAGGAAGACGAAGATTAAGGAGCGAATGGGATGATTCTGGAACTGCAGCATATTTATAAAGATTACCTTCAGGGGAAAATAACGGTAAACGTCCTGAAGGACATTAATATGCAGGTAAATGAGGGAGAATATATTGCCATTATCGGCCCCTCCGGCTCCGGGAAAACCACGCTCATGAACCTGATCGGCTGCCTGGATGTTCCGACGTCCGGAAAATATATGCTGGCCGGGAACGATATTTCACGGCAGAACGATAACCAGATGGCGGCGATCCGCAATCATTACATCGGCTTTGTGTTTCAGACTTTTAATCTGCTGCCGAAGCTTACTGCGCTGGACAATGTAGCACTGCCGCTGCTTTATGCCGGTGTGTCAAAGAAAGAACGTCGGGAAAGGGCTGCCAGAGCGCTGGAAAAAGTAGGCCTTGGCGACCGTATGTCATTCCGTTCCAATCAGCTTTCCGGCGGGCAGTGCCAGAGGGTGGCAATTGCCAGGGCAATTGTCGGAAGTCCGAAAATTCTCCTGGCGGACGAGCCTACCGGCGCGCTGGATACCAAATCCGGCGAACAGGTTATGGAAATATTTGAGCAGCTGAACGAAGAAGGTTCCACCATAATCATGATTACACACGAACCGGAAATCGCAAGGCGGGCGAAGAAACTGTATCAGATACGAGATGGGATCCTGAGCGAACCTGACAGCGAGGAGGTGTCCCTGGCATGAGAAAATGGCTCAAGAGGCTGATTGCCCTTGTGCTGATCATAGCTCTGATTTCAGGCGGCGTCTATGCCGGAAAGCGCTGGCGGGATGCCCATCAGACAGTGATCAGCGTATACGAGGTTATGGATCTGGCGGAAACGGATTACTGGGAGGATGACAACGAAACCTACGGTACCGTTATGACAGACCGTGTACAGACGGTATATCTTTCCAGTACCCAGAAGGTACAGGAGGTCTTTGTAACGGAAGGGCAGTCGGTCAAAAAAGGCGATGCCCTGATGTCTTACGATACGACCCTGTCGCAGATCGAACTGCAGAGGGCACAGCTTGAAATTCAGAAGCTCCAGCAGGATATGACTAAATATCTGGCAGACCTGGAGAAAGTGAAGAAATATGAACCCGGCGTTCCTGTATACGAAAAGGACCAGGTGGACATAGACGGGTATACCCCCAGCAGTCATGATGAGGATGACGATGATGGGGGCGATGACGATGATGACGATGACGATATGGACGCAAGAGTCCCCCTGTCCGGCACAATGCAGCAGGTTCTGACGATTTCAGGTCCTCATGGCGTTGCTGCACTGGTAATGCAGGTGATGAGCGCTCAGGTACCGGAACAGGTAAAGACAGAAAGCGAGCCGGAACAGGCTGCACAGGAAACGACGGAGGATGCTGCTGCCCGCGAAGAACTCAAGGCTTTTCAGAAGATGCTGAAGGATACGCTGGCAGTGATTACGCTGGCCAGCGGAGAAGCGCTGGAAGCGGCGGAAGCAGCGTACAAAGAGCTTTCGAAAGAAGCGAAAGCTCTGTTGGAAAAGGACGAGGCGGAATACAGCCCGGAGGAAAAAACCGGAGCAAAGCTGAAAGCGGTCCGGCAGTATTACGATGGGCTCGTGCAGGAATCCATGAGGGCGGAAGAAGAATCTGTCGCTGCCTCCATCAAGGCTTCGGAAGAGGAGGAAGAAGCGAGACGGGCCTCAGAAGAAGCCTCCATCAGGGCTTCGGAAGAAGAGGAGGAAGCGAGACGGGCCTCGGAAGAAGCCTCCATCAAGGCTTCGGAAGAAGAGGAAGAAGCGAGACGGGCCTCGGAAGAAGCCTCCATCAAGGCTTCGGAAGAAGAGGAGGAAGCGAGACAGGC
>CACZQT010000429.1 GCA_902783295.1 uncultured Lachnospiraceae bacterium | reverse complement strand
CCGCCGGTCCCATCCTGTGTCCAGGTCTTACAGGCTTCGATATAGCCCATGCAGTTCGCGTCCAGCCCTGCCAGAGCCAGATAAGAACGGTAAGCGCGCATCATTGCCTCGTTATTCGGATTCATAATGGCGCAGGAAAGGCCTGCCTGCAGTGCCATGGTAAAGAATGCAGCGTTAATGATCTCCCTCCTCGGAAGGCCAAAGGAAATATTGGAAACCCCCAGGATCGTATGACCTTTCCGGTCTTCGCGGATCCTGCGCAGTGTCTCCAGAGTAGCCCCCGCGGAACCACTGTCCGCAGAAATCATCATCGCCAGGCCGTCAATCAGCAGCTCTTCCGGTCCGATTCCGGCTTTTCCGGCTTCTTCATAAATCCTCGAAGCAATCTCCAGCCGCCCTTCGGCTGTCTTCGGAATTCCCCGCTCATCCAGGGGAAGTCCGACCAGCACACCCCCGTATTTTTTCACGACCGGCAGTACTGCCTCCAGGCTTTCTTTCTTCCCGGTGACGGAATTCACCATAGCCTTTCCGTTGTACACCCGCAGAGCCGCCTCCAGCGCTGAAGCATCAGAAGTATCGATCTGCAGCGGCAGGGCTGTGATGGCCTGGATCCGCGGAATCAGTTTCCGCAGCATGGCAGCTTCATCGATCCCCGGAAGGCCCACGTTCACATCCAGGATGTGCGCGCCTGCCTCCTCCTGCTCGATGGCCTGGGAAAGAATATAATCCATATCCTCATCCCGCAGGGCCTGCTGGAGCCGCTTTTTCCCGGTGGGGTTGATTCTTTCCCCCACCAACAGCGGCAGCGGTCCGATCTCTGCTGCCTGTGAGAAAGAGGATACCACCGTGCGGTGCTTTCTGACGGGTTCACGGAACGGGATGTCCTGGCAGGCGGCAATCTCTGCCCGTATGTGATCCGGTGTGGTGCCGCAGCAGCCGCCCAGTACATGCGCTCCGGCTTCTGCGATCTTTGTCATGAGACCCGAGAAAATCTCCGGATCCAGATCGTACACTGTACGTCCGTTCTCACTGCGCGGCAGACCGGCGTTCGGATTTACGATAACCGGGAGGGATGTCACGGAAATCAGTTCTTCCACCAGCGGAAGCATCTGGGCCGGTCCCAGTCCGCAGTTCATACCAAGCGCTGTCACCCCCAGCCCTTCCAGCATGGCTGTCGTGGAAGCCACCGTCCCTCCTGTCAGGAGCTTCCCGCCCTTGTCATAAGTGAGCGTAATGCAGACCGGCAGATGGCTGTTTTCTTTTGCTCCCAGGACAGCCGCTTTCGCCTCATAGCTGTCACTCATGGTCTCAATCAGGATCAGATCCGCTCCGGCTTCCGTACCGATACGGGCTACCTCCCCGAAAAGCTCCACCGCCTTTTCAAACGGCAGGTCGCCCATCGGCTCCAGAAGTTTTCCCGTAGGCCCTATGTCCAGTGCCACATAGGCATCTTCCCGTCCTGCCCGTTTCCTGGCTTCCTTCACACAGGCGACAGCAGCCTCTACAATCTCCTTCAGGTTCTCGGGATATTTGAGAGCATTCGCTCCGAAAGTGTTGGTGTTGACGATATCGCTGCCCGCGCGGAAATAATCCTCGGCGATCTGGATGACATCCTCCGGCCGGGCCAGATTCCATGTTTCCGGAAGTTCACCGGGCTTTAAGCCCCGGGCCTGCAGAAGCGACCCCGTGCCGCCGTCACAATACAGCCGTTCTCTTCCGATCCGGTCTGTAAATGATTTTTTCATATTGATTTCCTTTCTCAGTCATTCCTTCCGGTATCCGAAACCACGCCGATCACAGCCGACACAGATTTCGACGGTACCATCAGGCAGGATTCCGTCAGGGTAATGCCGGCTCCCCGGGCTGCATCTATGGCCTGCAGGAATTCTCTCTGGTGTTCCAGGGCAAAATCCCCGTAGCCCGGCGAGAAACGGGGGTGCAGGAAAGCACCTTCGCGGCGGACACGTTCCTCCCATTCCCGGTTGACCTGATCGCAGACCTCTTCTATCATGGCTGCCGCCGCTGCCTGGTACACCAGCATTTCACTGGGTCTCCTTACGGCTGCTCTTTGAATCAGCCGGTCCGGCCCCAGCCCCAGAGTGGCGGCAAACAGAACCACCCGGGAACAGCCCTCCAGGTTTTTCCACAGACTGCGGCTGTGTACACGCATGCCCGCAAACGCCAGGACATCATCTTCCCGGCTGAGGGGAAAAAGAGCACTGACAGAACGCGGTCCGCATACTTCCTTCAGTTCCCGCACGCAGCGTTCTGCGGTTTCCCGGACATTTTCATCCGGTTCCGTCCCTCTGTAGCCAAGATAGCGGAAAATCTCCCGCCGCGGAGGTTCAGGCACCTCCCGTTCCTCTCTCAGAATCATCATATCCTCTTTCAAAAAAGAATGCGCTGTATTTCTCCGCCGCCCGGAAGGGCCAGCTCTGCATTGCAAGCAGTTTTCGAAATACAGCGCATTGCCGAATGTTCGCGATTCTATTTGAACATATCTGACACGCCTGCGCGTCCGTCCGTTCAGGAACGGTCAGCCGGCCTGAATGTCCGGTCCTTCTCCGTTTTCAGGAAGGACCTCCGAGAGCAGGGAGAGAATTCCCTCTGCCACCTGCGGTTTGTTCATGGAATACACATGGATATGCGTCACTCCATTCGCCAGCAGGTCGATGATCTGTTCTGCCGCATATACGATACCCACCTGCTGCATGGCCGCAGGCGTGTCCCCGAAGCAGTCCACAATAGCCCGGAACCTTGCCGGAACATTCGTGCCCGACATCGCCACAGAACGGGCGAGCTGCTTCTTGTTGGTAATGGGCATGATGCCCGGCAGGATGGGCACCAGGATGCCCGCTTCCCGCGCGCGGTATAAAAAGTTGTAAAACAGGTCGTTGTCAAAAAACATCTGAGACGTCAGAAAATCCACACCGGCATCCACTTTTTCCTTCAGGAAGCGCAGATCATCCTTCTTGTGCTCGCATTCCACATGGCCTTCGGGATAGCAGGCACCTCCGATACAGAAATCTCCCAGCTCCCTCAGTTCCCGGACCAGCTCACATGCGTGCGCATAGTCCGTGGCAATCCTCCCGTCCTTCGGGATATCGCCGCGCAGCGCCATCACATTCTGAATGCCGTATTCCTTGTATTTCTTCACGGTCTCATGTACGAATTCCCGCGTAGAAGAAACACAGGTCAGATGCGCCAGCATCGGTACCTGATAGGTTTTTTCCAGATCTGCGGCGATGTCCGCCGTAAATTTACTGGTCCCCCCGCCGGCGCCGTAAGTCACACTCATGAAATCCGGCTTCAGAGCCGCAATTTTCCGGGCAGTGGAAAGCACAGAATCAAACTTGTCGCTGGTCTTCGGAGGGAATACCTCAAATGATATGGTAATCTTTTTTTCCTTCAGCAAGGAAGAGATTTTTTTCATAACGTTCCCCTTTCCGGTCACACCCCGCATATGCCGTTTCAGGCCGCTGTTCCATAAAAGCACTCTCCTACGGAAACCGGGCGTTCAGCGCCTGTCGAAGCGCAGACGCAGAATACACACGCTGTATGGCGCGGCCAGTGCCTTACGGCAGTTTAAAGGAGCTCTTCAGACCTACGATCCGGTTGAACACGGGCTGTCCGGGTACGGAATCCTTGATGTCCGCGCAGAAATACCCATTTCTGACAAACTGGAACCGGTCTCCTGCCTCAGCATTGCCCAGAGCGGGCTCCACAAAGCCCTGGACTTCCACCAGGGACTTCGGATTCAAGTTCAGACTTCCGTCCTCTGCGAACATCCCCTTCTCTTCATCAATAATATTCTCGTACAGGCGCACCGTTACCTGCTTTGCGGTCTCCGCTGCCACCCAGTGGATGGTACCCTTGACCTTGCGTCCGTCCGGGCTGTTTCCGCCGCGGGAAGCCGGATCATAGGAGCAGTGGATGACGGTGACATTTCCGTCCTCATCCTTTTCAAGTCCGGTACAGGTCACGAAATAGGCATTCATCAGCCGGACCTCATTGCCGGGGAACAAACGGAAATATTTCTTCGGAGGAACCTCCATGAAGTCCTCTCTCTCGATATACAGTTCCCGTCCGAAAGGAACCTGGCGGCTGCCCAGTTCTTCATTTTCCGTGTTGTTCGGGACATCCAGCATCTCCGTCTGTCCTTCCGGATAATTGTCAATCACCAGCTTCACCGGATCCAGAACGGCCATCATCCTCCTGGCCTTCGTCTTCAGATCTTCGCGGACACAGTATTCCAGCAGGGGCATTTCCGCCGTGCTCTGGGCTTTGCTGATCCCGGAAAGCTCTACGAACATCTTGATGGATTCCGGCGTATAGCCGCGGCGGCGCAGACCGCTGATGCTGACCAGTCTCGGATCATCCCAGCCGTCCACGATGCCGTTCTCCACCAGCTTTTTGATGTACCGTTTTCCGGTAACAACATTCTTGAGATAAAGCTTGGCAAATTCGATCTGCCGGGGCGGCTCTTCAAATTCGCACTCCCGGACTACCCAGTCATACAGCGGCCGGTGATCTTCGAATTCCAGCGTGCAGAGAGAATGGGTGATATGCTCGATCGCGTCCTCGATGGGATGGGCGAAATCGTACATGGGATAAATGCACCAGGCATCCCCGGTATTGTGATGGGTCATGTGCGCTACGCGGTAAATGATCGGATCCCGCATATTGATATTGGGGGATGCCATGTCAATTTTCGCCCGGAGCACCTTCTCTCCGTCCGCGTACATGCCGTTTTTCATGTTTTCAAAAAGCTGCAGGTTTTCTTCCACGGAACGATCCCGGTACGGGCTGTTGGTTCCCGGCTCCGTCAGAGTGCCGCGGGTCTCACGGATTTCCTCGGCTGTCAGGTCGCAGACGAATGCCTTGCCCTTTTTGATCAGCAGAACAGCGCATTCGTACATCTGCTGGAAGTAATTGGATGCAAAGAACAGACGGTCTTCCCAGTCTGCCCCCAGCCAGGCCACATCTTCCTTGATGGACTCTACAAATTCCGTCTTTTCCTTGGTAGGGTTCGTATCGTCAAACCGCAGATTGAACTTCCCGCCGTATTCCTGCGCCATTCCGTAGTTCAGCAGAATCGACTTGGCATGGCCGATATGCAGATATCCGTTCGGTTCCGGGGGAAAGCGGGTCTGTACATGGCTGTAAACACCGTCTGCCAGATCCTTGTCAATAAACTGCTCTATAAAATGCCTGGAAACCGGGGTTCCCTCTTCCTTACCGGCTTTTTCCGGTTCCAGTTTCTTATTCTCCTCCATGGAACTACTCCTTCAAAAACTGATATTTCCTTCCGCCGGCTTATGACCGCCAGTACCTCCGGAATGTCTTTTCCGGCGAGAAGGGTATTTCGCTCATTATAGCCCTTTCAGGTGATTTCCGTCAAGTTGAAGAATCAAAAAGGCAGGGCATTTCCGGGACGGCGAGACAAGGGGACAGTCCCTCCGTCCCGTTGGACGTGCAGGGACTGTCCCCTTGTCTCGCCGTGTCTCAGTATCAGTACTCTTCGATTTCCGTACTTCCGTCGCTGTAGGTGAT
>CACZQT010000428.1 GCA_902783295.1 uncultured Lachnospiraceae bacterium | reverse complement strand
GGCTGTGCCATTGTCGCCAGATGTAAACCTGCAAACAGCCGCTGCAAGCAAGCTTGCGCCGTCTGTTTTTCGGTTTACGCCTGGCTGTGAATCTGTAACAAAAACCAGTTGACGTGACAGATGGTTTATGGTACTATAATCCGGCAGGACTTGACGAAGTCTTTTTTTTGTGTTGCTTAACGGAGATCTGAGAGTGGTTTCCGGGACTTGGCACAGAGGAAGGAGGCCGCGGGTCCGCGGGAACCAGAGACATTTTCACCCATGGTGAGACCGGAATCCCGGTCTCTGAACGAACCATGAGCGGACGGAGGAAAAAAGAAGATGCGTGTAAGGATTACTTTGGCCTGCACCGAGTGCAAACAGCGTAATTATAACGTGACCAAAGAAAAGAAGAATCATCCGGAGAGGATGGAGACCAAGAAGTATTGCCGATTCTGCAGAAAACACACGATGCACAGGGAGACCAAATAAGTCTTTTGGTGCGGAAAGGATTTTTCGATGGGAGAAAAGTTTGAGGTTTTAAAAGCAGAATTCAAGAAGATCATCTGGCCCAGCCGGAAGCAGGTGACCAAGGAAACGATCGCCGTTGTTTGCTTCGGCATCGGTCTTGGTGTCCTGATCGGCATTCTGGACATGGTGATCAAGTTCGGTCTGGGCTTTATACTGTAAGGAACATGGGCTGATGTATCAGCTGTCCGGCAGATTGGCGGGCAGGGGTACGGAAAGCAGTGGAAAGAACCCGGTTCTTTCAAATCTCGACGGAGGCAAGTATGGCGGAAGCGCTGGATACGAAGGGCTTAGCGGAAGCGCAGGAAACGGACAGCATGGCAAATAACGGAGAGGCGGAAATCCCTGCTGAGACTCCGGAAATGTCAGCAGAAGGCCAGGAGGCGGAAAACAACGCCGGCGAAACGGAACAGGTGGATAATCCGGATGCGAAATGGTATGTGGTACATACCTATTCCGGGTATGAGAACAAGGTCAAAAAAGATCTGGAAAAAGCCATTGAAAACCGTAAGCTGCAGAATCTGATTCTGGAAGTCCTGGTTCCGATGGAGGAAGTAGATGAGTACAAAGAAGGTGCTCACAAATCCTCTCAGAAAAAAATGCTTCCCGGATATGTGCTGGTGCATATGGTGCATACCGATATGACCTGGTACGTAGTCCGCAATACCCGTGGTGTGACCGGTTTCGTAGGACCCGGCGGAGATCTGGTTCCGCTGGAACCGGAGGAGCTGGCCCGCATGGGAATCAGTACCGGCGGTGATGTTGTACGAAGAGAGAGACCAGTCTACATCGACCTGCAGGTCGGGGATATGGTCGTCATTACCTCCGAACAGTTCCAGGGAATGACCGGTCCGGTTCGTTCCATCAATGAAAGCAAGCAGCGGGTAACCATTGCTGTAGACATGTTCGGCGGTGCCACACTGGAGCTTGGCTTCGGTGAAGTCCGGAAAATGAAATGACATTTGGCTGCAGTCAGCAGCCGGGAAATGTGTGGGAGAGGCGCCTCGCCTTTTTAACACCACAATCAGCCGGAGAGCGGCTGAAAGAATAAGGAGGAAGCCATCATGGCAAAGAAGGTAACTGGTTATATCAAATTGCAGATTCCCGCCGGGAAAGCGACCCCGGCTCCGCCCGTAGGCCCGGCACTGGGCCAGCATGGTGTAAACATCGTTCAGTTTACCAAAGAGTTTAACGCGAGAACCGCTGACCAGGGCGATCTGATCATCCCTGTAGTCATCACGGTTTACGCAGATAGAAGCTTCAGCTTCATCACCAAGACCCCCCCTGCCGCTGTTCTGCTGAAGAAAGCGGCCGGCATCAAGTCCGGTTCCGGTACTCCGAACAAGACCAAGGTTGCGACCCTGAAGCGCGCCGAAGTACAGAAGATTGCCGAGCTGAAGATGCCTGACCTGAATGCAGCCAGCGTAGAAGCCGCTACCAGCATGATCGCCGGTACGGCCAGAAGCATGGGCATTGTGGTAGAAGACTAATAGGAGGGGTGAACGATGAAGAGAGGAAAAAAATACGCAGAGGTAGCCAAGAGCTATGACAGATATGCGCTGTATGATTCCGCTGAGGCGATTGCCCTGGTGAAGAAGACAGCTCCGGCAAAGTTTGATGAGACCGTTGAACTGCACGTACGTACCGGCTGCGACGGACGTCATGCAGATCAGCAGATCCGTGGTGCGGTTGTTCTGCCTCACGGCACCGGCAAGACGGTTCGCGTTCTGGTATTCGCGAAGGGTGCGAAAGCAGATGAAGCTGCAGCAGCCGGTGCGGATTATGTAGGCGCTGAGGAACTGATCCCGAAGATCCAGAACGAAGGCTGGCTGGATTTCGACGTAGTAGTTGCTACCCCCGATATGATGGGTGTGGTTGGTCGTCTGGGCCGTGTTCTGGGCCCGAAGGGCTTGATGCCCAACCCGAAGGCCGGTACCGTTACCATGGATGTCACCAAGGCAATCCAGGAAATTAAAGCCGGTAAGATCGAGTATCGTCTTGACAAGACCAACATCATCCATGTGCCGATCGGCAAGGTTTCCTTTACTGAGGAAGCTCTGGCTGACAACCTGGATGCCATCATGAGCGTTCTGGCGAAGGCTCGTCCCAGCACCCTGAAGGGTACCTATATGAAGAGCATCGTTCTGGCGTCCACCATGGGCCCCGGCGTGAAGGTCAACCCTGTCAAGTACATGAACGCATAAGGCAGAAATAGATTCTGTTTCCCAAAAAGAAAAGCAGGCTCCATGTGGGCCTGCTTTTCTGGAACAAGGGGACAGTCCCTCTGTCCCTGTTTCGGGACAGAGGGACTGTCCCCTTGTTCTGCCTTGTTCCGTGAGCGGAGGTTTTTATGGCAGAGATACAGATGAAAGACACGAAGAAACTGGGATTCGGAATGATGCGTCTTCCGCGAAAAGCTCTTTTCACGGATGTGGAGCAGACTGCCCGGATGGCGGATCTTTTCCTGGATGCCGGGTTTACCTATCTGGATACGGCGCACGTATATCCCGGTTCGGAGGAGACACTTCGAAAAGCGATCGTGGAACGTCATCCCAGGGACAGCTTTACCATTGCAACAAAGCTTTATGCAATGATGGCGCTTACAGAAAAGCAGGCAAAAAAACAGTTTACGACCAGTCTGTCCCGGATGGGAACGGATTATATAGATTATTATCTTCTGCATACCCTGATGGAAGGGAATGCAAAGAAATACGAGAACTTCCATCTCTGGGATTTCGTGAATGAACTGAAGGCCGAGGGGAAGGTGCGGCATATCGGATTTTCCTTCCATTCCGGCCCGAAGCTTCTGGAAAGGCTTCTGCAGGAGCACTCGGAAGTGGATTTTGTGCAGCTGCAGATCAATTATGCGGACTGGGAGAATCCTGCGGTCTCTTCCCGGAAGAATTACGAAGTAGCCCGGAAATACGGGAAACCGGTGGTCATCATGGAACCGGTCAAGGGCGGGATTCTGGCCAATCCGCCGGCGGACGTCAAAAAGCTGTTCCGCGAATATGCGCCGGATAAATCCATTCCTTCCTGGGCGATACGTTTTGCAGCATCCCTGGAAGGCGTTCTGACAGTGCTTTCCGGGATGTCCAATATAGCCCAGATGCAGGATAACCTGGCTACCATGAAGGATTTTCAGCCGCTGAACGAGGAAGAGCAGAAAATCATTCATGAAGCACAGCGGATTCTGAAGCATTCCGCCACGGTTCCGTGTACAGCCTGCCGGTACTGTACCGAAGGCTGCCCGAAGCAGATTCCGATTCCTGATATTTTTAAAGCGATGAATCTCCGGCTGGGCAACGGACAGATGGAACAGGCCGGAGAGATGTATCAGCAGGCCGTAAAAGCCGGGCACGGAGCGGCGGACTGCATAAGCTGCAAAAAATGCGAGTCTGTCTGCCCGCAGCATCTGGAGATTACCGGATACCTGAAAGAAGCAGCCGCGATGTTTGAGAACCGTTTGTAGAGAGACTGCCTGGGTAAAAGTATCGTAGAGAAGAACATTATGATGAGAAAAATACTGATTACAAATGATGACGGAATCGAGGCGGAGGGCCTGAAAAGACTGGCAGAGGCGGCTAAGGCATTCGGGGAAGTCTGGGTGGTGGCGCCGGCTGTCCAGCGCAGCGCAGCTTCCCACAGCCTCACCCTGCATGCGCCGATAGATCTTCACCCGTATGATTTTCCGGTGGAAGGCGTCCGGGCCTTTTCCTGCAGCGGGACGCCTGCCGACTGTGTACGGGTGGGAAGCCTGAATGTGGTGCCCGGAAAACCGGACGTGGTGCTTTCGGGGATCAATTATGGTTATAATGCGGCCACCGATATTCAGTACTCCGCCACTGCCGGAGCCGCTCTGGAAGCCTCTTTCCAGGAAATTCGTGCTATCGCTCTGTCGGAAGGGACCGGAAACTGCCACGAAGTGACGGACGCCTATCTGATGGAGGTGCTGGAGAGGCTGATCGATAAAAACCCCGGCGTGGACCGGATATGGAACGTGAACTTCCCGAACTGCTCTCTTTCAAGATGCAAAGGAATCCTGGAGGGCCGTTCCGTTTCCCGCGGTATGTTCTACCGTGATCATTACAATGAAATCGAAAAGCTGCCGGACGGCGGCATGCGCCTGATGGTAGAAGGCGTTTATAATGAAGAGGCTGAGCATGGTACGGATTTCCGGGCGATTGTAGACGGATATGTGTCCGTAGGCATTGTCAGGAACATCAGCTGAAAAGCCGCGCAGGCGGAAGACTGCCTCCTCTGCAGGGGGAGTTAAATAACAAACCTGTCTTGGAGGGAGGCTAATCTCCGTCCAAGATAAAAGCTCCGCGAGGATGCGCACGTGTGCGGTGCGGAAGGTGCCATTCGGCTCTGGCTTCGCGTCGCCGCACACGGCGCGCAAGACTCGCAAGCGAGTCTTGAAATGCAAAAAGGAGGACGGGTCTGACCCGTCCTCCTGACATTTCCGGAAAGGAATTGCCTGAGGAAACACTGATATAATCAGCATTTCCTGACATGATTTGCTCTGTCTGCTTCTTGCCCCGGACCGTTGTTTATTCGCTCAGTCCGCTTTTGGTTTTGGACAGAACCCAGTCAACCATACCGGCGTAACCGAAAGGATCTTCGCTGCCGTACTGAGTATCATAATACTCGCCCAGACTGTCTTCCGCATCGCTGTAGGTAGCATGGAACAGTTCATCGTTATAGTAAGCATACCACAGATAGGTAGGCTTCATGGTGGAATGGAAGCTGCTCTCATTCATATCCAGATACAGCTTGTCGTTCAGGTAGGTCAGACGGACATTATCCGCGATCCATTCCTCGGACTTGCCGGCTTCCTGGTACAGCTCGACAAATGCATCGTGCATTTCTTCGGCAATAACACGGTTGGAGATCGGGTCGTTGACGCCCTGGAACCACCAGAGGGCAACGTTCTGGGCAGCTGCATACTGGAAGATTTCCTTATGCAGGGCAATACCTACGCTCACGGGCATGGTGCGCATGATCGCGGAGCTGTAACCGCCGTTCTGGATGACAACGCCGGTCAGGTAATCCGCGCAGTCACGCAGCAGAGCCGTGGTACGGCCGGCACCCTGGGAAGTACCGGAGGCAAATACGCGGTCACGGTCGATCGGGAATTCGGTCAGTGCATAGCACAGAGCAATACGGCAGGCGTCGTCGCGCTCATAACCATCTTCGCGGGGCTGGTTGCCGGAGTAGTACTGAGGGCAGACGAAGATGACATCTTCTTCGCCCCATACGCCGCCGACCTTGCTGATATTGAAGTGCACGCCTTCGTTATGCAGGGCTACGCCGTCTTCGCCGACGACAACATTGCCTTCTTCATCCTTCACATAGTTCGAAGTTTCGCCGCTGCCGTGGAAGAACAGGAACAGGGGATATTCTTTGGAGGGATCATAATCTTTCGGCAGACGGTACCAGATATCCACACCGAGGCCGGACAGGGTCGCTTCGTTCAGGTCACCCAGAAGGTCTTCTTCGGTCAGGCCGATGGAGTTGGACTTGGTGCTGTTGCTGGAAAGAGACCACACGTTATTGTTGTTGCCGAAGGTGAAGCCTTTCAGATAGCCTTCCGCTGTTTCATCATCCAGATGTACATGGACGTATTCATCCAGGGTATCGTGGGTGATATTGGCCTGGTCGATCAGAACCATACCGTCGGTCGCTTCGCCTGCTACCGAGCCATCGGCTGCGGCGACGTCTGTCAGCTGGCTGTAGCCGATATAGTAGACATTCTGCAGATCCTTCCGGATCGCGATTTTCTTCTCTTCACCGGCCGCATCCTTATAGAACCAGTTGTCAGCTACCAGGCCTACATGGTCAAAATCGCTGGTTTCGATGATTACGAAATTGCCGGGAACGCTGCCTTCTTCCAGAAGTGCCGGTTCGCTGTTGGTGTAAACACGGGCGATTTCCGCGGCGGCATATTCGTCGGTCAGGTTGTTAGCCATACCGAAGAGTTCGAAGGAAGAAGCGTCCAGTTTCTCGGCGTCCACTTCCGTCGAATATTCAATCATAACAGCCTTCAGTTTCTGGCCAAAATGGCCGGGGGTGGTAAGAGCGCATACATTTTCTACTGCCGCAGAGGCGCTGCCGGCAATACCCATCGCCAGAACGGCGGCGACGGCTGCTACAAGGGCTTTCTTTTTCATATAGCTGGTTCCTCCTCTGATGATTTCATACATACAGATACACATGCCGGATACTGGTGGCCACCCAGGATGGGCTTAGTATAACAAAAAAAGATTCGTATGGATATGAACATATTTTGAAAATCCGTGAATAAAAAACGGCAGATGCCGAATCGTTATGCAGTGAAAATCACTTGAGGTGCATTCGAACAAATGATAAAATAACGATATCGGAATTAAAAATCTGTTCCCTGCCGGACAATATGCGTGGTGGGGAATAGATCCAATAATAACCTATGATTTTTAGAGAGAGTGGAGATTCGATCTCAAAAAATACGAAATAATGGCTGAATTATGGAGGCTCGAGACGATCCTGCCGCATCGCATTGATGTCTGTGCCGGGACGGTTCAGACGCTGTACAGTAACAAATATGTGCCTGTTTTTTTATGAACAGGAAAAGCCATGTACATTTTTGGGATTGCCGTTTTCGGGAAAGACAGAATGCTGTGCGTGCGGGGATCGCGGGCCTTTTTTGAATATACAAGGCGGTGAAAACATGGAGCACCTTCGGTGTGTGGTGGAGAGGATTACATATCAGAATTCCGAGAATGGTTTCTCGGTTATTCGCTGCGCGGCGAAGGGGTATCATGAACTGGTTACCGTAGTCGGCAATATGCCGGATGTCCATGTGGGAAGTGTGCTGTCCCTGGGCGGAGAATGGCGGATGGATGCGAAATTCGGACGCCAGTTCGCCATGGAAACCTTTGAGGAAACGCTTCCGGCAACGGCGTTGGGGATCGAAAAGTATCTGGGCAGCGGACTGATCAAAGGAATCGGTCCGAAGTATGCCCGGAAAATCGTTCAGAAATTCGGTAAAGAGACTCTGGAAATCCTGGAAGAGAACCCGGATGCGCTGCTGTCGGTTCCCGGGATCGGAAAGCTGCGGGTGGAGCGCATCAAAAAGGGCTGGCAGGAGCAGAAAGAAATCAAAAACATCATGCTGTTTCTGCAGGGACATGATGTCAGCGCCAGTCATGCCACGAAAATCTATAAAACCTACGGCAATGAAAGCCTGAAGGTGGTGCAGGAGAATCCTTACCGCCTGGCGGATGACATCTGGGGCATCGGCTTCCGGACAGCGGATACCATTGCCCGGAAACTGGGTTTCGACTCGGAGAAATATGTACGGCTGCGAAGCGGACTGCTGTATACGTTAAACAGGCTGTCTGAGGATGGGCACTGCTATGCCGTCCGGGACCAGCTGCTTCGGACCGGGGCCGAGCTTCTGGAGGTGGGCGAAGACCTGCTCTCCATGACACTGGATGAAATGATCCGTGTACAGGATGTTATTACGGAGGAGTTCTGGAAGCAAGAGGCTGAGTACAGAACAGGGATGCCGCAGATAACGGAGCCGGAAACGGCGATCTATCTGCCGCCTTTCTTTTTTGCGGAAAGCGGAACCGCGAAACGGCTTGGCATGATCCTGCAGCATCCCGGCGGTATCCGGATTCATCCGGAAGGCCTGGCGGAACGTGTGGAACGAAAAACCGGCATGCAGTATGACGAAGTTCAGAAACAGGCGATTCTGACGGCTGCGCAAAGCAAGGTGCTGGTACTGACGGGCGGTCCCGGTACGGGAAAAACGACCACGACCCTTGGTATTATTACTGCATTCCGTGAGGCGAAAGCCCGGCTGCTGCTGGCAGCGCCGACCGGAAGGGCGGCGAAGAGGCTGTCGGAAACCACCGGTATGGAAGCGAAGACGATTCACCGCCTCCTGGAGTTTAAACCTTCCGAAGGATATCAGAGAAAAGAGGATAATCCGCTGGAAGGGGATGTCCTGATCGTGGATGAGTGCTCCATGATCGATGTTATGCTGATGTATAATCTCCTGAAGGCAGTGCCGGATGCCATGACGCTGATCCTGGTGGGAGATATCGACCAGCTGCCCAGCGTAGGTGCCGGGAATGTGCTGCGGGATATTATCGATTCCGGCTGCTTTCCGGTGGTGCGCCTGACCAGGATCTTCCGGCAGGCACAGACCAGCCGTATCATTATGAATGCTCACCGCATCAATGCAGGGACGATGCCGGATCTTCGGGGCGGAAAGCAGAGTGATTTTTTCTTCCTGGATGTGGAAAAGCAGGCAGCCGGAAAGGGGAGAAATCCCAAGGACAGCCAGGTGCTGGCGGAAGAAGCCGCTGCGGCGATCGTGGAAATGGTTCACACGAAGCTGCCGCGTTATTATGGGGTGCCTGCCCGGGAAATCCAGGTGCTGACACCCATGCAGAAGAGCCTGGCGGGGGCTGCGAACCTGAACCAGGAGCTGCAGAAAACGTTGAATCCGGACAGAGGACAGGCCGGCCTTCGCCGGGGAGGTGTTCTGTTCCGGACGAACGACAAGGTGATGCAGATCCGGAACAATTATGACAAGGAAGTCTTTAACGGGGATATCGGCATTGTCGGAAAAGTGGACGAAGACGAAGGAAGCCTGCAGGTATTGTTCGAGGACGGACCCTCCGGGCAGCGTGCCGTGGACTATGATATCTCCGAGCTGGATGAACTCGTGCTGGCCTATGCCACGACGATTCATAAGGCGCAGGGTTCTGAATACCCGGTAGTAGTGATGCCGGTGCTGATGAGCCATTTCGTCATGCTCCAGAGAAACCTGGTTTATACCGGCATTACCCGTGCCAAAAAGATTCTGTTGATCGTGGGAACAAAAAAGGCCCTGGCTTACGCTGTACGAAATGTCACGGTGGAAAGCCGGAACACCCTGCTGAAAGAGCGGCTGCAGAAAATCCTGACAGACGGCAGGAAACCGGCCGGAACCCCGCCTAAACCGCAGGTGGCGGGAAAGGAAAGAGTACTGCCCGATCCGGTATCCATTGTACGGGAACAGCCGGTGGATTATGGCGCGCAGGCGCCGGCTGAGGAGGCAGAGAAGCCGACTCATGCGGAATGGCTGAAAATAGACCTGACTTTCAGGCTGTCCCAATCTGCTTTCCGCCGCCGCTTTATCTTGCGGGAAACGGATAAAGCCTATGTACGGGAAAAAGGGATGGATACCATCCGCACGCATGCGCAGGATCTGATCCGCAAACGCCTGGCTCCCGCAAATCTTTCGAACGACGGGCGCCAGACTCCCATGAAAGGGCATCCCGTCTTTATCGGCCAGCATGCCACTGCCACCTGCTGCCGCAGCTGCCTGTGGAAGTGGCACGGCATCCCGGCGGGGAGAGAACTGACGCAGGAGGAACAGGACTACGTGGTGGAAGTACTGATGCAGTGGATAGAGCGGCAGATGGGACAGCAATGAAGGAACATGAGGACGTTTCCACTTTCGACATATCCAGATGTTCTCAGGAGTACGGGGATACATAACGAGAGCAGGCAGCCCTGGCGGGAAGTGGAGAAAAATTTGTGCCAATCAGCTTTTTTTGATATAATGTAATGGTAAAAAAGAGTGTTTGCGTACAAGACAGGAGGAGCCGTCATGACGAAATCGAAAGTATATTTTTCCAAAATCATCTCTCCGGAAAAGGTCGTGGAGATGTACCGCATACTTGGTGTGGAACTGAAGGGAAAGGTTGCTGTGAAGGTGCATTCCGGCGAAAAGGGCAACCAGAATTTCCTTCGTCCGGATTTCTGGAAACCTATGGTGGAAGAAGTAAAAGGAACCGTGGTGGAGTGCAATACCGCCTACGGGGATGCTTTCACCGGTGTACGCGATCATACGGAAGAGCATCTGAAGCT
>CACZQT010000427.1 GCA_902783295.1 uncultured Lachnospiraceae bacterium | reverse complement strand
CTTAGGAGGCGGTCGCTCTATCCTACTGAGCTACGTAGACATTCGTCTTTGAATGACTGCATGCTATGATACCTCATTTGGGAGATTTTTTCAAGCCAAAATTCTTTCCAATCTTAATCCTTCAGTTTTTACCGTTGAGACCTTAAATTTTTGCCTGGCGGCTACAATCTCTCTTTGTCGAGGGATGTTATTGCTTTCCCGGATGATGTTCTTACTGAGCAGTCAGAGATGTTTTCCAGGTGCAGGCAGCCGGAGTGCGGCAAAGCAAGGTTTCCATTGTACTCAGGGGTGTATTTAATTATAATATTGCGCAGGACTACTCTTCGAATGGATGGTTTGAGTATAGCAATGAAGAAATATACGTATGGGAATCCGTCTGCTCCCATTATTCTTGTGCAGATGGTAGATGATCATGATTTATCTGTGATAGAGAGTGAGATTGATTTCATCCGCGAGCTTTCCGGGACTGACTTCTGCCTGACGGCTTTTCAGGTGAACAGCTGGAATAACGATCTCTCTCCCTGGGAGTCGCCTGCGGTTTTCGGGAAAGAAGGTTTCGGCTGCGGTGCGGAGGATACCTTGAAATCCGTGCTCGCTGAGTTGAGTCCTATGGATCAGAGAAAGACTTACTTTATCGGCGGGTATTCTTTGTCTGGTCTTTTTGCTTTATGGAGTGCGTATCAGACGGATGTTTTTGCCGGAGTCGCGGCAGCCTCTCCCTCTGTATGGTATCCAGGGTTTCTGGACTATATGAAAGAATGTGCTCTCAAGACAGGATCTGTTTATCTGAGCCTTGGTGACCGGGAGGAAAGAGCCAGGAATCCGGTCATAGCCAAGGTCGGAAGCTGTATCCGGGAGGCGCAGGAGCTGCTTCTTGGCGCCGGTGCAGACTGTGTTCTGGAGTGGAACAGCGGAAATCATTTCAGGGAACCGGACCTGAGAACGGCAAAGGCTTTTGCATGGCTGCTGCAGAATAAGTGAAGAAATAGGTATATGTATTTCGACTAAGCAGGAAACTCTTCTGCAAAATGCAGAGAGACCGCAGCCCTGATCACCGATGGAGAAAGGAATCGGCAGATGTATTGCCTCAGAATTGTTCCGGGAAAAAGGAGTATAAAAAAATAATGAAGTTGAAGAATGTTCTGATTACTGTGAAAGATATCGAAAGGTCTCTGAAATTCTATCACGAATTGTTTGGCCTTGACTTGCTCCTCGATAACGACGGAAACATGATTCTGACCGAGGGACTTGTCCTGCAGGATGAGAAGATCTGGCGGGATTTCCTGCGGGCAGACATTATTCCGGAGAATAACGCGAGTGAGCTGTACTTTGAAGAACCGGATATAGAAGGATTCGTGCTGAAGCTGGAACAGTTATATCCGGAGACCCGGTACGTAAACCGCCTGATGACACACAGCTGGGGACAGAAGGTTATTCGCTTTTATGATCCTGACGGTAACCTGATTGAAGTCGGTACGCCGATGTGAGCGGAGGTGATCTTTAGAAAACGGAATTCCCGGGAATGCTCCGAAAATTCCTTTGAAAAGGTCAAAAAACAGTAGATAACATTGACTTGATTGACATTTTGAATGTGGTAAACATCGGCTTATGGCGGCCGGTGTTTTTCTTTTGCTGTCAGACAGCGGCCGTATGCCAGTATGCAAGAGATAAGGGTGAAGTCCCGGTATCTTTCCAGATTCCGCTTTATCCAATGCTCGACTGTGAAGATACGGATTCCTCCCGGGATAACCATGCGCATGGCTGGAATACGGAAAAAAACCACTGGGGCTGGCGCTGGTATCTGCGCGATTTATACGGCACAAAACAAGTGCCGCCTTATGCGAGTCCGTCACACGCTGCAGATTACAGAGGATTACCGCCTTGCTATACCTACGTTGAAGACGGCGAACCCTTCTACGATGAAACGATAACCTATGTGCGAAATCTGAAAGAAGCAGGAGTCGACGCTGCAGTTGATATTTTCCACGGGAATACACATGGATTTGATTTTATGTTCTGGACAAAAAACGCGAAAGAAGCCAGGCAGAAACTGATACGGGCTGCAGAAAAGTATATGGCCTGATGGGAAAATGAGGGAAGAAAACAACAAGAAGGCAGTTCTTTGAGGTCTTTAGGAAGTAAAACTCTTTTGACCGGATCGCCTGCAGAGACCAGCCTTCCCGCTCAGATCTTTATAAGACGGAACACCTGTTCCACCGTGTCAGCCATGTTCTTCCGGGCGTTTAAGGGGGCCATGGCTTCCTGAAGGGTGACTACGCTGCGCAGGATGGGAAAAAAGGCGTCGATACCATGCCCGTTACATGCGACGGCATCCGGCGTCACGCAGCCGGCGAAGGCGATCACGGGCTTGCCGTACTTCTTGGCAATTTTTGCCACGCCGATGGGTGCCTTGCCCATGACGGTCTGGCCGTCCAGGCGGCCCTCACCGGTGATGACCACGTCCGCGTCTCTGACGTACTCTTCCAGCTTCGTTTCATCGAGCACGATGTTGATGCCGGATTCGAGCACCGCGTTTGTGAAGCTGAGGAAGGCAAAGCCCAGGCCGCCCGCCGCGCCGGTGCCGGGATATTCCGGATCAGCTTTGGGATTGAAGGCAGCGGCGCGCTTCGCGTAATTTCTGAGCCATCCGTCCATCTGCAGGATCATGGAAGGGGTTGCGCCTTTCTGCGGGCCGTAGACAGCGCTGCAGCCGGTCTCGCCGCAGAGGGGATTAGTCACGTCACAGGCGATGCGGAAGGAACAATTCCTGAGTTCTGGGATTACGCTGTCATCCGTGATAGACTTGAGCTCCCGGAGGCCCTGCGCGCCGAAGGATACCTGCCTGCTGCATTCATCCAGCATGCCGTAGCCCAGCGCCTGGAGCATACCCACGCCGCCGTCGTTGGTAGCGCTGCCCCCGATGCCGACGATGAAATGGCGGCAGCCCCTGCGGATGGCATCGCGGATCATCTCGCCTACGCCGTAGGTGGTGGTATAGAGGGGGCTGCGCTGCTCTTCGGGGACCATGGTGATGCCGGCCGCGGCGGACATCTCCACGATGGCGGTAATGCCGTCGGCCAGGATGCCGTACCGGGCTTCCGCCTTTTCGCCGAGAGGACCGGTGACCGTGACGGTCTGGAGCTCACCGCCCATGCCGATGGTCAGGGCCTCAACAGTACCTTCACCGCCGTCGGCCAGCGGACGTACCTGCACTACTGCGTCTTTGTATACACGCAGGATGCCTTCCCGGACTGCTTCACCCGCCTGCAGAGAGCTGAGACTTCCCTTGAGAGAGTCGATGGCGATGATTGCTTTCATGCTGCTGTTCCCTTTCATTTTTATGTTCCTTTTTCCTTGAGATGATGGTATTATCTTACCACAAAAACAGCTTCAGAGAAAAGCATTGGAAAACAAAAGCATTCTTCG
>CACZQT010000426.1 GCA_902783295.1 uncultured Lachnospiraceae bacterium | reverse complement strand
TAGAACCCGGCAGCCCCTCCGACACCGTCCTGCGGTGAGACAATATCGTGGACGCACCGCTTATCCGGTAAGCTCTAGGACGCGCCACTTATCCGGTGAGATTTTGAACGCACCGCTCATCTGGTGAGCCAGTCAGTCAGTGTGTGATTTCTGCAGTAAAGCGATCCTGGCAGCCTCTTGCACGTCAGTGAGTGTCAGCAAGCTGGTGACTCATTTTAAAGCAGACTATAAGCAAGTTGAGTTTATTATCGGGTGGCAGGAAGGGAGGAATCGGGTATTGATAAAGACAGTCCTGGTGTGATAGAATACGCAAAGATTTTACTGCATGCCACGATACATTGAAGAACAAGTGAAAGGGAACCCCCCAATGAATGGAAACTGGAGAGATAATATTCGCCGTGTTGCCCCCTATGTCCCGGGTGAGCAGACTATGAGTCCCAGGGCTGTTAAGCTGAATACCAACGAGAATCCTTATCCGCCGGCCCCTGAAGTGCTTCAGGTAATCCGGGAATCCAACGATGAGGGACTCCGGAAATATCCGGATCCGGACTGCAGGCAGCTGATTCACGCCCTGGCTGATTATCATGGCGTCAAACCGTCTCAGGTGTTTGTGGGAGTCGGTTCGGACGATGTCCTTGCCATGGCGTTTATGACATTTTTCTGCGGTTCCCAGCCTGTTCTGTTCCCGGACATTTCCTATGCTTTTTATGAAGTCTGGGCAGAGATGCTGAGGATTCCGTACAGGAAACAGCCCCTTGACGATGGATTCCGTCTGAAAAAAGAAGACTATTTCCAGAAAAACGGAGGCATAGTTTTTCCGAATCCGAACGCGCCTACAGGCCTGCTGGAGCCGGTTTCTGCCATTGAAGAAATCGTCGCTGCCAATCCCGAAAGCGTCGTAATCATCGATGAAGCTTATATCGATTTCGGAGGAGAAAGTGTTCTTTCCCTTGTGGATAAATACGACAATCTGCTGGTCACCCGGACATATTCTAAATCACGCTCCCTGGCCGGTATGCGCATTGGATACGCGATTGGACAGGAAGAACTGATTTCCTCCATGCTCGATGTCCGGAATTCCTACAATTCGTATACCATGAACCAGACTGCTTTGGCTGCCGGTACGGCGGCTCTGGCTGATGAATCTTATTTCCGGGAGACGCTGTCGAAGATTATCAGAACCCGTGAGGACGCTAAGGAAAGGATGCGGAAATTAGGGTTTTCGGCTCCGGTTGGAGGCGAATCATTTTCGAATTTTCTTTTTCTTGCGCACGAGAGTGTTCCTGCCGGGCTGATTTTTCAGAAGCTTCGGGAAAGGGAAATCTTTGTCCGTTATTTCAATAAACCGCGGATCGACAACTACCTGAGAATCACTATAGGAACTCCGGAACAGATGGAAATATTATACGATAATCTAAGGGAGATTCTGAAGGAAACAGAGGTTTGATATGGAGATACATCCGATTGCTCACATTCATACAGATTTTCCGGAAAAATTCGGTATTCCCCGTCAGAGCGGTCTGGTAGATTCTCTGACTGCAGAGATCGTTATGGAACCGGAATACAGGGTTATGGATGCCTTCAGAGGCCTTGAAGAGTTTTCTCATATCTGGCTTCTATGGCATTTTTCGAGATCTGACCGGGAAGGATGGTCTCCGACAGTACGGCCTCCGAGACTGGGCGGAAATGTTCGCAGGGGTGTTTTTGCCACACGCTCCCCTTTCCGGCCTAATGCCATAGGGCTGTCCTGTGTAAGGCTTCTGGGAATCCGGGAGGACGAAAAGCTGGGACCTGTCCTGACAGTCGCCGGAGCTGATCTGATGGACGGCACCCCGATTCTGGATATCAAGCCTTACCACCTGGGAGCAGACTGTCATACAGAAGCTACCGCAGGCTTCACCAGTGAAAATGTGGATTACCGTGTAAGTGTAGATATTCCGCCTGAGTTCCTGGAGGTCGTACCGGAAGATAAGAGAGAGGCTCTCTTCGGAATTCTCTCTGAGGATCCACGACCGGCATTCCACCGTGATCCGGAAAGAATTTACGGATTAAGTTTTGCCGGCCTTTCTGTACACTTCCGGGTGGAGGGAAAGCAGCTTACAGTCACTGAAATCAAAAGAGACTCTGAAATATCCTGAACGAAGAAAACTCCATTTGAAACAGTTCAAAGAAAAAGCCTGAGGAGAAATACAATGCGAGCAGTTGTAACCTGTGTAACGGAAGCTTCTGTCACAATTAATGGTGAAGTCAAAGGGAAGATCGGAAAAGGATTTCTGGTACTTCTGGGTGTCGCCCCGGAGGATACGGAAGCCCAGGCCAGAAGACTGGCAGATAAGATTGCCGGACTTCGTGTATTCGAAGATGAGGCCGGTAAGATGAACCTGAACCTGGAGTCTGTGGGAGGGAGTGTCCTTGTGGTTTCTCAGTTTACTCTTTTCGCCAACTGCAAAAAGGGGAACCGCCCCAGCTTCATCGGAGCTGCCGGTCCGGAAACGGCAATTCCTCTCTATGAGTTTTTTATGGAACTGCTGCGCCAGAAAGGTTTCCGGGTGGAGCATGGGGAATTCGGTGCTTTTATGCAGGTAGCCTCCGTAAACAACGGACCGGTTACTATCCTTATGGATACAGATCAACTCTAAATACCTTATTTTGGCTCTTTTCAGCCGCAATGTTTTGTGCTATACTTTCCCGGAATGAAAACAGGCAGTGAGGCCAGAGTCGCCCGCTGCCTTATTTGCGGAGGTATGAATATTTTATCCATACCTGAAAACTGCAGCATGCCATAGCATGTCTGCCGGAAGAAAGGAGAATTGTATGAACAATAATGGTGCAATCCGCGACGCCAGAAGCCTCGGTGTTCCCAAGATGCTCCTGCTGGGTCTGCAGCATATGTTTGCCATGTTCGGTGCTACGATCCTCGTGCCGATCCTGGTGAACGGTTATTTCCACGGAGAAGGGCTTTCCATTCAGGTCACCCTGTTCTTCGCCGGGCTTGGGACCCTGTTTTTCCACCTTTGCGCCAAAATGAAGGTTCCTGCCTTCCTGGGATCTTCCTTCGCATTCCTGGGTGGTTTCTCGACGGTTGCGAATCTGAACACCGGTATCTTCGCAGACATGACCTATGGTGAAAAGCTTCCTTATGCCTGCGGCGGCATCGTCGTAGCCGGCCTTCTTTACCTGCTGCTGGCCCTGATCATCAAGATCGTCGGCGTAAAACGGGTTATGCATTACCTGCCCCCTGTGGTTACCGGTCCGATTATCATCTGCATCGGCCTCAGCCTGGCTCCCTCTGCCGTGAACAATGCACAGACATACTGGCCTCTGGCTCTGATTGCCCTGGCAGTCATCATCATCTTCAATGTATGGGGAACCGGTATGTGGCGTATCATCC
This sequence comes from uncultured Lachnospiraceae bacterium, assembly GCA_902783295.1. GTDB lineage: Bacteria > Bacillota > Clostridia > Lachnospirales > Lachnospiraceae > UBA3305. Next base: position 9,577 of record CACZQT010000426.1, on the reverse strand, counting down.
CCATCCTTCTGGGTGTTGTGATTGCTTATATCTGTGCCATGATCTTCAATGCAGCCGGTGCTACAGTTGCGGATGGAGCAGGCGGTGTAAAGCCTCTTCTGGATTACTCCGGAGTTGCTTCCTCTCAGTGGTTCGGTCTTCCGAACTTCCTGATTTGCAAGTTTGACCTGACGGCAATTCTTGTTATGGCCCCGATTGCTCTGGCTACCATGATGGAGCATATCGGCGATATCTCCGCCATTTCCGCTACGGTGGGAGAGAATTTCATTGAAGATCCCGGTCTGCACCGCACTCTGATCGGCGACGGTCTGGCAACTTCCCTTTCCGCCCTGTTCGGCGGACCCGCGAACACTACCTATGGTGAGAATACGGGCGTTCTGGAACTCTCTCATGTATACGATCCCCGCGTCATCCGCCTTGCAGCTGTTTTCGCCATCGTACTGAGCTTTATCCCGAAGGTTGCTTCCGTCATCGGATCTCTGCCGGATTCCATCATCGGCGGCGTAAGCTTTATCCTCTACGGAATGATTTCTGCCATCGGTGTCCGCAATGTCGTGGAAAACGAAGTTGACTTCAAGCAGTCACGTAATCTGATTATCGCTGCGGTGATTCTGGTTTGCGGCCTCGGCTTCGCCAACGGTATTTCCTTTAACGTCGGATCTGCTACCATCACCCTTACCGGTCTGGCTCTGGCCGCCATCTGCGGAATTGCCCTGAATATTATCCTTCCGGGCAATGATTATGAATTCGGCGAGAATCCGGTCGGGGATATCCACAGGGGTGTCGGAATGAACACATATCCGAAGGATCTGGACAAGAAGAAAAAGAACCGTAAAAAATAAGACATTTCATTTAAAATAATAATTTGTGATTTTTTAAAGCCGGGACTGTTGTCAGTTCCGGCTTTTGTGGTATGATAGGAAAGAGTAACCAGGAGGTGATGTCTCTTTCGGACTGCCCGCTGCTTTTACCGCGGGAACCGCCCTTACAGAGTCATTCCATGAAGGAAAGGAAGAGTAAAATGGAAAACGTAACCATCCTGACACATCCGTTGATTCAGCATAAGATTTCCCGTCTGCGGGATAAAAACACCGGTACCAATGAATTCCGTGCCCTGGTGGAAGAAATTGCCATGCTGATGGGTTTCGAAGCCCTGAGCGATCTGCCTACCGAACTGGTAGAAGTGGAAACTCCCATTGAAAAGTGCATGACTCCCATGATTGCCGGCCGCAAACTGGCCGTTGTTCCGATTCTGCGTGCCGGTCTGGGCATGGTAGAAGGGATTCTGGATCTGGTTCCTACTGCCAAGGTGGGCCATATCGGACTGTACCGGGATGAAGTGACCCATGAACCGCACGAATATTACTGCAAGCTTCCGAGCCCGATCGAGGAGCGTACAATTGTCGTAACCGATCCTATGCTGGCAACGGGCGGTTCTGCAGTTTCTGCCGTGGATTTCATCAAGCAGCATGGCGGTGTGAATATCAAATTCCTTTGCATTATCGCGGCTCCTGAAGGACTTGAAAGACTTCACAAAGCGCATCCGGACGTTCAGGTGTATGTAGGTTCCCTGGACCGCTGCCTGAATGAGAATGCTTATATCTGTCCGGGACTTGGAGACGCCGGAGACCGTATTTTTGGTACAAAATAAATAAACGAAAGAGGAAGCTATGAGCAGATACATCATGGCTCTGGACCAGGGAACCACCAGTTCCCGCTGCATCCTTTTTAACCGGGAAGGAAAAATCTGCAGCATGGCCCAGAAAGAGTTTACGCAGTTTTATCCGCAGCCGGGCTGGGTAGAACATGATCCGAAAGAAATCTGGTCCTCCCAGCTTTCCGTAGCGGCTGAAGCAATGGCAAGGCTTGGTGCAGATGCAGCGGATATTGCCGCCATCGGTATTACAAACCAGAGAGAAACTACCATTGTCTGGAACCGGCATACCGGAGAACCGGTTTATCCGGCTATCGTCTGGCAGTGCCGCCGGACTGCAGATATGATTGAAAAGCTGAAAGCCGACGGTCTGGAGGACCTGGTCCGGAAACATACCGGCCTGGTTCCTGATGCCTATTTTTCCGCGACCAAGGTTGCCTGGATCCTGGACCACGTGAAAGGCGCCAGAGCTGCGGCAGAAGCCGGTGACCTGCTTTTCGGGACCGTAGAAACCTGGCTCATCTGGCATCTGACCCGCGGAAAAGTGCATGTCAGTGACCGGACCAATGCGTCCAGAACCATGCTGTATGATATTCATCGAGGGTGCTGGGATGAAGAACTTATGGCTTATTTCCGAATCCCTGCTTCCATGCTTCCGGAGGTGAAACCGTCTTCCTGCTTTTACGGGACAACGGACGCGGGCGTGCTTGGAGGTGAAATTCCGATCTGCGGCGCAGCCGGCGACCAGCAGGCGGCCCTTTTCGGTCAGTGCTGCTTCCGGGCAGGGGAGGTAAAAAACACGTACGGAACCGGCTGTTTTCTGCTGATGCATACAGGTTCCGAGGCTGTAGCTTCTCACAGTGGTCTGGTGACAACTATTGCTGCCGGCGGCGGTCCGGTGGAATATGCCCTGGAAGGGAGTGTTTTTGTCGGCGGTGCTTCTATCCAGTGGCTGCGTGATGGCCTCAGAATGCTTCAGAATGCTCCGCAGTCTGAAAAATATGCTTCCGCCGTTTCGGATACGCAGGGAGTTTATGTGGTTCCGGCATTTACCGGTCTTGGAGCTCCGTACTGGAACCCTTACGCCAGAGGAACCATCGTCGGGATCACCCGCGGCTGTGAAAAAGAGCACTTTATCCGTTCTGTACTTGAAGCCATTGTGTACCAGAGCCAGGATGTCATACGTGCCATGGAAGAGGATGCCGGAGTTACCCTTTCCTCTCTGCGTGTAGATGGAGGTGCCAGTGCCAACGATTTTCTGATGCAGTTCCAGGCGGATATTTCAGAAAGTGACGTCATCCGCCCGGATTGTGTAGAAAGCACTGCAATGGGTGCCGCTTTCCTGGCGGGTCTGAATGCAGGTTTCTGGAAAGACAAGGATGAACTGAAAAGTCTTCAGGCGGCGGGCAGGGAATTTCATCCTTCCATGGATCCGGAAAAGAGGGAAAAACTTCTTCATGGCTGGAAGAGGGCGGTACGCTGTGCCCTGGCCTGGGCACAGGAAGATTCCGACACCTGACTGCAGGGATGATTCACCGGCTTACTATAAAAGAATGATCTTAATCAAGGAGTATGATTCAATGACAAAAATCCGAACCCGATTTGCCCCGAGCCCTACCGGACGTATGCATGTGGGAAATCTTCGCACAGCCCTGTACGCCTGGCTGATCGCCCGCCATGAAGGCGGGGATTTTATCCTGCGCATCGAGGACACCGATCAGGAAAGATATGTAGAGGGAGCAGTGGACATTATCTACCGCACCCTGGAAAAAACCGGTCTGACACACGATGAAGGGCCGGATGTGGGTGGAGACTGCGGTCCCTATGTCCAGAGCGAACGTCAGGCAGCGGGTATTTACATGCAGTACGCAAAGGAACTGGTTGAAAAAGGCGAGGCTTATTACTGCTTCTGCACCCCGGAGCGCCTCGCTTCCCTGAAGCAGAAAGTCGGGGAAGGCGGAGAAGCCAAAGAAGTGTCCATGTACGACAAACACTGCCTGGGACTTTCCAAAGAAGAAGTAGAGGAAAAGCTCGCTTCCGGAATTCCCTTTGTCATCCGCCAGAATATCCCGAACGAAGGGGAAACCACCTTCCACGATGAGATTTACGGAGATATTACCGCTCCGAACGCAGAACTGGATGATATGATCCTCATCAAATCGGACGGCTTCCCTACCTATAATTTTGCGAATGTAGTAGACGATCATCTGATGGGAATTACCCACGTGGTGCGCGGCAACGAATACCTTTCTTCTTCGCCGAAATACACGAGACTCTATGAAGCTTTTGGCTGGGACGAACCTGTTTATGTTCACTGCCCGCTGATCACGGATGAAAATCATGCGAAGCTCAGCAAGCGCAGCGGTCATTCTTCCTTTGAGGATCTGCTGGAACAGGGCTTCGTGAAGGAAGCTGTTGTAAACTTCGTAGCCCTGCTTGGCTGGAGTCCGGAAGACAACCGTGAAATCATGAGCCTGGAGGAACTGGTAAAAGCCTTTGATTATCACCACATGAGCAAGTCCCCGGCTGTCTTTGACATGACAAAACTCCGCTGGATGAACGGGGAATACATCAAGGCCATGGATGAGGAAGCTTATCTGGAAAGAGCCCTCCCCCTGATCCGGGAAGTCGTAAAACGGGATGTTGACCTGGTAAAGATCGCGGATCTTATGAAGACGCGTATTGAGATTTTCCCGGATATCAAAGAGCCGATTGACTTCTTCGATGAACTGCCGGACTATGACGTAGCCATGTATACCCACAAGAAAATGAAGACTACTTCAGAGAATTCTCTGGAAGTACTGAAGGATATTCTGCCCATACTGGAAACACAGGAGGATTACAGCATGGACGGACTGAAAGAACTGGTCAATACCTATGTCGCGGAGAAGGAACTGAAGAACGGACGGGTGCTCTGGCCGCTTCGTACTGCCGTTTCCGGGAAGCAGATGACACCCGGCGGTGCCTATGAGATCATGGAGATCCTGGGAAAAGAAGAATCCCTGCGAAGAATCCGGCTCGGTATTGCGAAGCTGGAGGAAGCATGCCGTTAAATAAGGCACAGCAGCAGGCTGTCTGTCACGGACCCGGACCTGCCATGGTTGTGGCTGGTCCGGGGTCCGGGAAAACCATGGTGATAACACACCGGCTGAAACACCTGATCCGTGAGCAGGGTGCTGATCCTTCCCGTATCCTGGTAGTTACATTTACAAGATCTGCTGCCGAGGAAATGGAAGAACGTTTCCTGCACCTGATGGGAGGGGAGACGTTCCCTGTTACTTTCGGTACTTTTCATTCTGTCTTTTTCAGGATTCTCCGTTCCGCCTACCATTATTCGTCCGCCAGTATTATTCAGGCGGACCGGCGGATGGCTCTGGCAAGGGAAGCGCTTGCCCAGACGGAATGGATCCCGGAAGAAGAGGAAGAAAGGGAGCTGCTGGACAGCATTCTTTCGGAAATCAGCCTTGTCAAGGGAGAAAAGCTGGATATTTCATCCTATTACTCCCAGTCATGTCCGGATGAGGTATTCCGGCAGGTATTCGCTTCGTATGAAAACAGTCTGAAGCAGGGCGGGCTGCTGGACTTTGACGATATGATCGGTCTTGTATACGATCTGTTCACGGCACGCCCGGATATTCTGGATGCCTGGCAGAAAAAGTACCAGATCATTCTGGTAGATGAGTTCCAGGATATCAACCGCCTGCAGTATGCAATACTGCAGATGCTGGCAAAGCCTCAGGATAATCTGTTCGTGGTAGGAGACGATGATCAGTCTATTTACCGTTTCAGAGGTGCCAGACCAGAAATCATGATTGGGTTTTTCCGGGATTATCCGGACGCTAAGCGTATCGTCCTGGACGTTAACTACCGTTCCGTACCGGATGTGGTTGCTGCGGCCGGCCGTGTTATCCGGCAGAACCGGACACGGTTCGAAAAGAAAATCAGTGCCTGGCATCAGGGAAAAGAACCGGTCCGGCTGGAAGTCTTTAAAGATGTTTCTGAAGAAGGAGACGGCATTATCCGGCACATTCTCCGTTACCATACCGCCGGCATTCCTTATGAAGAAATGGCTATCCTTTCCAGAACCGGTCTGGGTGCCAGAGCCATGGCGGAACAGCTGATCCGCCTGAACCTTCCATTCCAGATGGAAGACCTTGTTCCGAACCTTTATGAGCACTGGATCGCCAAAGATATACTTACGTATCTGCTGATGGGGGCAGGAAGCCGGAAACGAGGGGATTTTCTGCGGATCATCAACCGGCCCAAGCGCTACATTTCCCGCGATATGCTGACGTCGGAAGAAATTTCTCTGGATTCCCTGAAATCTGCCGCCGCCGGAAAATACTGGGTGCTGGAAAAAGTGGAGATGCTGGAATACGAATTGAGAATGCTTTCCAAAATGCGTCCCTGGGCCGGTATCAATTATATCCGGAAAGGCATCGGTTACGAGGAATTCCTGAAAGAATATGCTGAATACCGGCACGCGGGTTTTGAAGAACTTCTGGGTGTCCTGGACGAGCTGCAGGAATCAGCCAGACCTTTTGCCACCCTGGGAGCATGGCTGGAGCACATCGCTGAGTACAGCCGTACGCTTCAGGAGCAGAAAAACAGCCGCAGAAGCCGTCAGGAGAAAAATGGGATTCAGATCCGGACCATGCACGGAGCAAAAGGTCTGGAATACCGGGTTGTCTTTATCCTTGATGTCAATGAAGGAAATATTCCGCACCGTAAAGCTGTTCAGCCGGAAGACCTGGAAGAAGAAAGACGGTTATTTTATGTAGCCATGACTCGGGCGAGACAATACCTGCACATCTGTTATGTGAAAGAAAGATACCACCGTCCTCAGGCACCTTCCCGGTTTGTTCAGGAAACGGGGCTGACGCCTGAAAAAGCATAAAGGGAGTGACTCACGTGAAGATCGGGATTATCGGTACCGGAACTATTGCCAGTGCGCTGGTACAGGGTTTCTGTTCTCTTCAGCAGCCCGGCTGCCGTCTGGAATTTGCACTTTCCCCCAGGAACCGGGAGAAAGCGGCTGCTCTGGCAGAAGCTTTTCCCGGGCAGGTTATGGTCTGCAGCTCCAATCAGCAGGTGGTGGATGTTTCGGAATGGGTGTTCCTTACTGTCATTCCCCGTATGGCGGATGACATACTTGCGCCTCTGCATTTCCGGCCGGAACAGAAAATCCTTACGATCATGAGCGATCATCCCATACACCGGGTCAGGGAGTGGACCGGGGATGTCGCGAAAATTGTCCGGATGGTTCCGCTGCCATTTGCCGCCATGCATATCGGCCCTATCGCCATCTTTCCGAAGGATGAGGAGACAGAGAGACTTTTTGCCCCTCTTGGAAAGGTGATTTCTCTGGAAAAAGAAGAAGCTCTGTCTGTTATTTCTGCTCAGACAGCTGTAATGAGCGCTTTTTATCATCTGATCCATGATACAACGGAATGGGGAGCAGAGCATGGATTATCCAAAGAAGCATCTCTGGATTATATGACGGCTTTTTACGAAGCACTCTCGCACAAAGCTGCCCTTGCACCTGACGGGGATGTGAAAGCTCTGGCCTATGAGATGACACCGGGCGGACTGAATGAAATGACCCTTCGCTTCCTTCTGGAAAAGGACGCTTTCCGTCTCTGGCGGGATGCTCTGGACAAAGTATGGGTCCGTCTTGGAGGAGCAGCCAATAAATCGAATCCTTGACGACTGGTGTTATTTCAGCTACAATGAAAGACCGGAGAAGAATTACCCGGCAATGGATTCCATGTTCCGGGGGAGAGGAAACATTTTATGAGTAAAATTATTCTGACCGGCGACCGCCCTACGGGCAAGCTTCACGTCGGTCATTATGTTGGTTCACTGAAACGGCGTGTGGAACTGCAGAATTCCGGAGAATTTGATGAAATATATATCATGATCGCGGATGCCCAGGCTCTTACTGACAATGCGGACAACCCTGAAAAGGTTCGTCAGAACATTGTGGAAGTAGCACTGGATTATCTGTCTGCGGGACTGGATCCGAACCTTTCCTGTCTTTTTATCCAGTCGCAGATCCCTGAGCTGACCGAACTGACTTTCTATTATGCCAATCTGGTCACTGTGGCCCGGCTGCAGCGCAACCCTACTGTGAAAAGCGAAATCCAGATGCGTGATTTTCAGGCAAGTATCCCTGTCGGATTCTTTACCTATCCCATCAGCCAGGCAGCGGATATCACCGCCTTTAAGGCGACAACCGTTCCGGTGGGGGAAGATCAGGCGCCTATGCTGGAACAGACGAGGGAAATTGTCCACAAGTTCAATTCCGTTTATGGGGAGACCCTTGTAGAACCGAATATCCTTCTGCCGGAGAATTCCGCCTGCCTTCGTCTGCCTGGCATTGACGGAAAAGCAAAAATGAGCAAGTCTCTCGGAAACTGCATCTATCTCTCTGATCCGGAAGAGGAAGTCCGTAAAAAAATCATGAGCATGTTTACGGATCCCAATCACCTGAAAGTCTCTGATCCGGGCCAGGTAGAGGGCAATCCCGTCTTCATTTATCTGGATGCTTTCTGCAAAGATGAATATTTCGCGGAATTTCTGCAGGATTATTCCTGCCTGCAGGAGATGAAGGACCATTATTCCCGCGGCGGTCTGGGCGACGTGAAGGTAAAGAAATTCCTGAATGCCGTAATCCAGTCCGAGCTTTCTCCGATCCGGGAGCGCAGGCATCATTGGGAAAAACGTATTCCTGAAGTTTATGAGATCCTCCGGAACGGAAGCATTACTGCCGAAAAGAAAGCTGCACAGACTCTTCAGGACGTCAAGCAGGCCATGAAGATCGACTATTTCAGCGACCGTGCCCTGATTGAGGAGCAGGCTGAAAGATACCGGCAGTAAAATAAGAACCTGAAAACAAATCAGACAGCAAACCGCTTTTAATGGCAGGAGGCTGCTTCATGGAAATCAATTTTGAAGAAGAGCTCAGTAAATTCCGCCCGAGCCGCGAAGTAGAACAGGCGGAGGATGCCATCGTGAACATGAATCTGAAAGATATGACGGATATCATGATGGAAATCCTGAAAGAAAAGGAGAAAAAATAGGATGATCTGCTACCATTGCGGAAGCAAGCTTGGCTCCGGTCAGTTCTGTCTGCGGTGCGGGGCAGATGTGACTGTGTACCGCCGGATCGTCCTTCTGTCCAACAGCTACTACAACGCAGGGCTGGACAAGGCACGGGTACGTGACCTGACCGGTGCCACGGAGATGCTCCAGCGCAGCCTGAAGCTGTATAAAAAGAATATCGATGCCAGAAATCTGCTGGGCCTTGTATGTTTTGAAATGGGCGAAGTGGTGGATGCCCTCTGCCACTGGGTGATCAGCAAAAACCTCCAGCCGGAGGATAATATGGCAGACGATTTCCTGGAACGTCTGCAGGGAGACAGGAACCACCTTGACAGCCTGAATCAGGCCGTCAAGAAATTCAACCAGTCCCTGCAGTATGCCAAAAGCGGCAGTTATGACCTGGCTGTTATCCAGCTGAAGCGGGTACTGCGCGTAAATCCAGGGTATGTAAAAGCAAACCAGCTCCTGGCTCTGCTTTATATTCGGGAAGGTGCATACGGAAAAGCCAACCGGCTGATCCGTGAGGTCATGAAAATCGATACGGGGAATACTCTCTGCCAGAAATATTCGAGGATGATCCGGGGAAAACTCGGCAGACTGGAAAAAACCGACAGGGAGAGAAGGCAGGATATTCAGACAAGGAAAGCCCTGCTTTCAGCCGAAATGTCCGCCGATCTGGATGTAATCGTGCCGGAGACCTCCGAAAAAAAAGGCGGCGGCCGGCCCTGGCTTATGGCTCTGGGCGGTGCAGCGGCCGCACTGTGCATGTATCAGTTTGTGCTGCTGCCTACCATGACCAGGAACAACAACGTCCGCACG
>CACZQT010000425.1 GCA_902783295.1 uncultured Lachnospiraceae bacterium | reverse complement strand
GGCGAACAGCAGCGTATTCAATACAATGGCCGCGCCTGCAGAAAGCCGCAGCCGCATGCGGCGATACAAAAGCCCCCGGAAGATCAGCTCCTCCGTTACCGGAACCAGGATCACCAGCGCTGTCACAGTCAAAAGAGGTCCCTCCCCCAGCAGCTGTTTCTGTACCATATCCGGAAACCGCTGCGCCAGAGGGCTGTGATTGATCAGAAAACTGAGCAGCGCGTTCATAAGAGCCCCGCCGGCCGCACAGCCTGCGCATACCACTGCTTTTGCAGCGGCACCGCCCGCCGCACGGTCTGTGCCTGGTGCCTCTTTTTCGAAAGCTCTTCCTTTCAAAACCTGAAGCCGCACTTTCCCGGAGTGCCATCCTGCAGCTCTTTCCGGAAGGCTTCCGTACAATCTCCTGTCCCTTTTTGCCATCCATACAGCAGCCGGAAGCACCAGCACAGAAGTGACCAGAACGATCCAGATATCCGGAATCTTCCCCGCCAGCAGGTACACAGCTGCTTCTGAAACGACCAGATGAAGCAGCAGCGGCGATAAAAGTTCGATCCCGATGGCCATATCAGCCCGCGACCTCCGCAGTTACCGGAAGAACCGCCTTTGTGATCTTCCACTGTCCATTCTTCCACTCAAGAGTGAAATTTGCAGTTGAAGTTCCGCTTTCTGTAAGCGGTTCCATTACCTCAACCGGTGTACCGTCCTCATTATATTCTTCCCAGTTGACTGTCACCATTTCTCTTTGAATTTCATAATGATAAGAAAATACAAGCTCCGCCTGTATGCCGCCGTCCGCAAGCAGGACCGGATCCTCCAGGTGTCCGGTATAGGAGGAAGCATCCAGCGATACGAAGGACGCTTCAGACTGCTGCAGATATTCTCCTTCCTGTCCCACAAAATTACGCGCATCATTCAGAAATGCCTGACAGACTTCTTCATCGATCAGCGTGACATTCTGGCGGACCGCCGCAGAAAGCAGATTCTTCATGACATATACGCCGATCTCTTTTCCCTCGGAGAGCGCCTCATCATTCCACTGAGGCGTCTGGCAAAGATTCTGCGGTCCGTCATCGGTCAGGATCGTCTGTTCTGTGGCAGCCAGAACCGGGTGCCAGACCCGTACTGCATGTTTTCCCGGGAAAATATGCGGGATCTGATAAGTCTGTGTTCCGGCTTCCCCATTCTGTCCGGAAAGAATAAGGGAACGGTCAAGAAGCACCTCATCCACCCATACCTGGGAATCTGCCGGCACCATAAGCGTATAATTTTCGATCAGACAATGATCCGGAAGGACAGTCCAGCGCGGGAAGAACCCAAGGATCTTTTCTGCTCTCATACAAAACGTAAACAGTTCTTCCTGGCGTACCTCATTTTCCGCATCCAGAAATTCTGCCAGATAACGGACTCTTTGCCGGCCGTCCGGTCCGGTGACGGAAGCATCCTCCTTCAGGCGGAAGGAAGGATAGACGGCATATTTTTTTCCCTCCAGTGCAGCCTGATACTCTTCCAGAGTCAGCGGCATCCCGCTGCTTTGATCCAGCATCTGGTATGCAGCTTCGCTCTCCCCGCTGATCAGCATCTGTACATAATGCATGGCGGCTTCAGAAGCCTTGCTTTCGCGGGAGCCTTTCCAGAAGGCAGCGGCTCCCCCGCAGATCCCGACAACCAGAATCAGAAACAGGAGCTTAAGCAGAATCCGTCTTACTACTTTCATTCTAATATCTTCCTCCATTTATCCGGACCAGTCAAAGGGAACCGGCATTGTTACATTTATCCTCTGGTTTCCATATAGGCCTGAATGCAGTACAGATTTGCAAGCTCATAATCGTTCAGGTAATAGTATGGATCATTCCTGAAATTCTGTTCAAACTCCTGTGCAGGGATCTGAGGATCGTACCAGGATTTTTGCGAGAAATAGGCGTTCAGATCCTCCGAATCAAAAATTTTTCCATTCAGGGCAAATATTTCATTTTCCAGAAGGTAGAGGGTATAGTCATCGAATTCTTCCAGTTCATTGTCACCGATATACCGGCTGCTTATTCCCCGCAATATTACATCTGCCGGTGTGAAGGCTCCGGCACCGTCCGTGTGTCCCTCCGGTTCTCCTTCTGCATTCTCATCGATTGCCTGCTCAGCCCCAGAACCCTCATCAAAGCCCGGCGCTGCATAATATCCTCCGTCCACCATTTCAGGCTCGCCCGGATTCTCTGTTTCTTCCGGCCGCTCTGTTTCCTGACCAAGTTCCCCATAAGTGATGGCATGAAGATCGATCCCGGCCAGAGAGTCATTCTTCTTTTCTCTCTCAGATTCCGTCTTGGACTCTGATTCCGCACGCTCCGCTTCTTCCGGAGATTCGGATTCGTTTTCCGGGGTGGACATGTTCTCAGTCTCCGGCTGCGTTTCCGGCTCAGCTGCAGTCTCAGTCTCCGGTACGGTCTCGGTTTCCATTTCCGGCTCGGCTGCAGTCTCGGTCTCCGGTACGGATTCGGTTTCCGGCTCCGGCTGCGTTTCCGGCTCGGCTGCAGTCTCAGTTTCCGGTACGGTCTCGGTCTCCGTTTCCGGTTCAGCTGCAGTCTCGGTCTCCGGCATGGACTCGGTTTCCGTCTCAGGCTGCGTTTCCGGCTCGGCTGCAGTCTCAGTTTCCGGTACGGTCTCGGTCTCCGTTTCCGGCTCGGCTGCAGTCTCGGTCTCCGGTACGGTCTCGGTCTCCGTTTCCGGCTC
>CACZQT010000424.1 GCA_902783295.1 uncultured Lachnospiraceae bacterium | reverse complement strand
CTGGTCACACGCTTTGCGAAATCTCCCGGCGCTGCCCTGGCGGATGTGGTGCTGCTCTGCGGATCGAATGAAAGCCCGCTGCAGCTGGGCTCCGTACCGGCCAAAATCGCCCAGCTTTTCCTGACCGATGTCCTGTTTTCTGAATTCTGCAGACGGGATATGAAGGCCTGCCTGAGAACCCGCGAACGGATTGCGGAGGCGATGATGCCAAAGCATCTGTAAGGCTTCGTTAAAAAATTAATTTCATGATTAGCTTCGTCTGAAAGAAAGTTTCAAAAAATGATTGACAAAACGGGGCTGATCCTCTATACTCCAAATCAGGAGGAACGGCAGTATAAGCTGCTGCCGGAAGAAACCGGAAGTATGTATTTTCCCGGAAACGGCTGGGTGATTCTGCCGTTTCCGGTTGTAACTTTCAACCCATTTTAAAAAATCTTTTGAGGAGGAACCAACATGAAGAAATGTCTCTCCCTGCTGCTTGCCGCCGCTCTGGCGCTTGGCCTTACCACTGCTGCCACACCGGTCCGCACCATGGCGGATGATGTCAACATCACCCTGTGGACCTATCCGATCGGCAACTGGGGCAATGCTGAAACCGTAGACGGCCTGATCAAGGGCTTCGAAGAAGCCAACCCCGGCATCAAAGTTACGGTGGAATATCTGGACTACACCAATGGTGACGACCAGGTGAATACCGCACTGGAAGGCAACGCTGCTCCCGACCTGATCATGGAAGGTCCGGAACGTCTGGTTGCCAACTGGGGTGCCAAGGGCTACATGGTAGACCTGGCTGACCTGTGGGATGACACGGACAAAGCGGAAGTCAACGCAGCTGTACAGTCTGCCTGCTTCAACGCTGAAGGCGCCTGCTATGAATATCCTGTCTGCATGACCGCGCACTGCATGGCCGTAAACCTTCAGAGATTCCAGGCTGCCGGCGCTGACCAGTATCTGAATCTGGAAACCCGTACCTGGAGCACGGAAGATTTCATCAACGCCGTAGCGGCTCTGTATGCTGCAAAGGGCGATACCGTTGCCACCATCTACTGCGGCGGCCAGGGCGGCGACCAGGGCACCCGTGCTCTGATCAACAACCTGTACGGCGGCACCTACACGGATCCTGAACACACCAAATACACGGCTGATTCCGAAGAAAACGTAAAGGCTATCCAGCTGCTGTACGATATGGAAGGCATTGTCTTTGATCCCTCTATCGTAGCCGGCGACGAAATCAACCTGTTCCGCCAGGGCATCCTGGATATGTCCTTCTGCTGGAATGCTGCTCAGCAGAACAACAATGCCAACAACGATCCCGGCCTGACCAACGACGGCGATGAAATCGTCTTCATGGCGTTCCCGACCGAATCCGGCGATCCCAGGCTGCAGGGCGGCATCTGGGGCTTCGGCGTATTCGATAATGGCGACGCTGCCAAGATCGACGCTTCTAAGGCTTTCATCAAGTACTTCGCGGATGGCGAAGGCACGGACGATGCGGTTCTGGCTTCCGGTTTCTTCGCAGTTCGTGATACCGCGGAAGGCAATGACCTGTCCGGTATCTATGCGGACAATGCGATCATGAGCGAGTTCACCAAGATCATGCCTTTCCTGGGCGACTACTATCAGGTTACCCCCGGCTGGGCTGAAGCCCGTACCGCATGGTGGAATATGCTGCAGCGTGTAGGCGCCGGCGGTGTTGTAGCGGATGAAGTGGCTGTCTTCGTAGAAGAAGCCAACGCAGCTGCTGCCAAATAAGCAGTATAAGAATCAACCTTTTAAATTGTGTGGAGGAAAGCACCTCCCTTGCTCCTGCAGGGGGGGTGCTTTCTTCAAGAAGAAATATTCCGTATGGCAGGAATGCAGCGCAGGGAGCCATGAGCCGCTTTAGTCGGCGTTTCCCTTATACGCGTTTGTGCAGATGACTGCATGGAGAAAAAATATGAAGAAAAAAACCGCTATGAGCCGGGCCCTGGTGAGGCGGGAGACGATCGCGGGCTATATGTTTATGCTGCCCAGCCTGTTCTTCTTCCTTGTCTTCGTAATTTACCCGATGTTCATGTGTATCTTTACCAGCTTATTTGATTCCAACATGGGCAGGAATACCGTGGATCAGTTCATCGGCTTCGCCAACTATGTAGAACTGGCGCACGATCCCATCTTCCTGGGTGCCATGAAAAACACACTGGTTATTGTGCTGGTCTCTGTACCGACGGTCTGTGCTTTTTCCCTGTGGGTAGCCTCCGCCATTTACGATATGAAGCCGGCTCTGACCTCCGCTTTCCGTGTAATCTTCTACCTGCCGGTAGTAACCGGTTCTGTAGCCGTAACAGTAGTCTGGAAATGGATGTACAATAACTACTACGGCATTTTCAACTATCTGCTCAAAGGCGCGGGAGTCATCGACAAAAACATCAACTGGCTGGGCGATCCCCGCTTTGCCCTGTGGTGCATCATCATCATCCTGTTCACTACCTCGGTCGGGCAGCCGATCGTTCTGTATGTCTCCGCTCTCAACAATGTGGATCAGTCCCTGGTGGAAGCGGCGGCCGTGGACGGGGCGACGCGGTTCCAGATCTTCTGGAAAATCAAGTGGCCGCAGATCATGCCTACCACCCTGTATATCCTGGTAATTACCACCATCAACTCTTTCCAGTGCTTTGCGCTGATTCAGCTGCTGACTTCCGGCGGCCCGAACCACAGCACGGATACAGTGATGTACTACATCTATTACACAGCCTTCAAGCTGTACCGTTACGGATACGGAAATGCGATGGGTGTTGTCCTTATGATCACCATCGCCATTCTTTCCGCCGTGCAGTTCAAGCTTGGCCAGTCATCAAATTAAGGAAGGGAGGGGACATTCATGAAAAATCAGAAATCGGCTGCATACCGCTGGATCTCTTTTGCTATCGTGGTCATACTGGCCCTCCTGTTTACCTTCCCTCTCTACTGGATCATCACCGGCTCCTTCAAGACGGCCAAGGAAATCAACTCCACTACCCCGGTCTGGTGGCCCACGACATGGACACTGAAGAATTACCAGACTCTCATGGGCAAAATGAAAGCTCCTCTCTGGGAGATTCCTGTTCCCTTCAGCCAGTATTTTACGTCCGGCGGTGAAAAAACCATCATCTCCTCCGGTCCTCAGGTTCCCGCCGCCATCCGCTGGATGCTGAACACCATCTGGATGGCTGTAGCTGCCATGTTCCTGACCTGCCTGACGGCAGCCCTGGCCGGCTACTCCCTGGCAAAAAAGAGGTTCATCGGAAGACATCTGATCTTCACGCTGATCGTCTGCGCCATGGCTCTGCCCAAGCAGGTTATCCTGATTCCGCTGATCCGGCAGATGTCCTCCCTGAAACTGTACAACACACTCAGCGCGGTCATCTATCCCATCGTAGGCTGGCCGTTCGGCGTATTCCTGATCAAACAGTTTGCAGAAAGCATTCCGGGCGAAATCCTGGAAGCTGCCCAGATCGACGGCGCAGGAGAATTGAATATCTTCAACACCATCGTTTTCCCGATGATTAAACCCGGCGTCGGCGCCCTGGCCATCTTTACCTTCATCAGTTCCTGGAACGACTATTTCATGCAGTTGATCATGCTGTCCAGCACAAAGACCCTGACGATTTCCCTGGGTATCGCGAAGATGCAGGCAGAGAACTCCACGGACTTCGGTCTGATTATGGCCGGAGCCGCCTTTGCTGCCGTGCCGATCATTATCGTATTCATCATCTTCCAGAAGTACTTCACCCGTGGTATCATGATGGGTGCGGTAAAGGGCTGATGCCATGATTCTCGCTAAGCTGAAAGACGCCCGGGATTACCGGGGAATTCATCCGCGCCTCGATGCGGCACTGGATCTGCTGACAGAAGAATACCTGAAAGGTGTGGAAACCATGCAGCGGAACCTGGAAGGCGACGCGCTGTATGTCACCCGCTTTGATTATGAAACGGTTCCCGTAGAAGAAAGCTTTTTCGAATCCCACCGCCGCTACCTGGATATCCACGTCATGGTAAAGGGCTGTGAGCGGGTGGATATTTCCCATCCGGACGGGTTGACGGAGTTTACGCAGAAAGGCGATTTCTGGGGCTATCACGGAGAAGCGGAACAGAGCCTTATCCTGAAGCCCGGCGATTTCCTGGTGGTTTTTCCCGGAGATGCACACCGCCTGAAAATCCACGTGAACGGACAGCCGGAACCGGTATCCAAGGTGGTATTCAAAGTCCTTTTCAATGAATCCGTTTAGTCAAAAAAGAGCAAGAATAAACCTCACTGTTCACTCACAATTCTGCTATAATATAATGAAACCAGCCTGGCTGTGAACAGTAACACATAAGGAGAAGTAACTATGAAAGACACCCGAAAATACCAGGGTATATTCCCTGCCTTCTATGCCTGCTATGATGACAACGGCGCCATTTCCCCCGAGAGGGTCCGCGCACTGGCTGAATATCTGATCGGCAAAGGCGTAACCGGCCTGTACGTAGGCGGTTCTTCCGGTGAGTGCATCTACCACTCTGTGGCAGAAAGAAAACTGGTGCTGGAAAACGTGATGGCTGTGGCAAAGGGAAAAATCACCATCATTGCCCATGTAGCCTGCAACAACACCGCAGACAGCCGGGAACTGGCTGCCCATGCCGAAAGCCTGGGCGTGGACGCGATTGCCGCGATTCCTCCCATCTATTTCCATCTTCCCCCCTACGGAGTAGCACAGTACTGGAATGACATCTCTGCAGCAGCTCCGAATACGGATTTTGTCATTTACAACATCCCTCAGCTGGCCGGTGTGGCATTAAGCTCCGCCCTGCTGAAGGAAATGCTGAAGAATCCCCGGGTGATCGGCGTAAAGAATTCCTCCATGCCGGTACAGGATATCGAAATGTGGCGTGATGAGGGAGCGATCGTGTTCAACGGACCGGACGAACAGCTGCTTTCCGGCCTGGCGGCCGGCGCTATCGGCGGAATCGGCGGAACCTATGCAGTGATGCCGGAGCTGTATCTGGCCATCTTCCGTCTCTTCGGAGAAGGCAGAATCGCTGAAGCCCGGGAAATTCAGGATGCCTGCTGCCATATGATTTACAAGCTCTGCGCAGGGCATGGCAACATGTACGCCATGATTAAGGCCGTTCTCCGTGAGATGGGAGGGCCGGATATCGGCGGCGTACGCGCGCCTCTGACACAGATTCAGGAAGAAGACCTTCCGCTGGTAAAAGAAACTGCAGAGAAAATCCAGGAGCTGGTAGAAAAATACCGCTGAAAAGAACCCAAACTGCGTTAACGGGGCACATGGAACAGGGGGACTGTTCTCCCTGTCCCGAACGTCCCGCTGTCTCATGGATGGAGCACTTATGAAATATCTGAATATTTCTTTTGATCTGAAAAACAAACCTTCGCTGGATCCCGGTTTTGTGCCCTTCGGCCCCTGGGCGGATGCCTTCCTGGCCGAAGCGAAACGGCCTTTCTCCGTGGCCCTGGAGCGTGAGAACGGAAAAGTTTCCGTATTCCACTCGTTCCTGCGGGATGAAAGCTTCGCCGAAGCCAATGCCCGCTATATGGAGCGTTACGTAAAATTCCTGCTCTGGAGTGTCGGCGGCTGGCGTGTAAAAATCTGCGGCTGTGAAGAGACTGCCCAAAAGCTTCTGGAGGACTATCAGGAAGGCGCGAAAAGGGATTTTGATGTCCACTTCATGTTTGACATTTATGAGAGGCCTTTCGAAATCCAGATCTGTGACGAAGCGCATTTCCCCGCAGCCAACGAACAGCCCAAGTCCATCGGCGGCCATCTGGACGGGTGCCGGATCGGCTTCGACGCCGGCGGCTCCGACCGGAAAGTATCTGCCGTGATCGATGGGAAGAGCGTCTATTCCGAGGAAGTGGTATGGTTCCCGAAACAGTCGGAGGATCTGGACTACCAGTACAGCGGGATTGTGGAAGCATTTAAAACTGCTGCCTCCAAGATGCCCCGGGTGGACGCCATCGGCGTCTCCTCCGCCGGGACCTTCGTGGGAAACAGCCCCATGGTATGCTCCCTTTTCATCAAAATTCCCAGGTCCCGCCGCGAAGAGGTAAAAAGCATTTATGACCGCGCGGCAAAAGAGATCGGGGATGTTCCGATCGTAGTCGCCAACGACGGGGACGTAACCGCTCTGGCCGGTGCCATGAGCCTGGATTCCGGTTCCGTTATGGGCATTGCCATGGGAACCAGCGAGGCGGCCGGCTATGTGAATTCCGAAAGGCAGATTCTGGGCTGGTTTAACGAACTGGCCTTTGCCCCCGTGGATCTGCAGGAAGATGCCATGCAGGATGAATGGTCCACAGACTATGGCGTCGGCTGCAAGTATTTCTCCCAGGATGCGGTCATCAAACTGGCACCCCGTGCCGGCATTGAACTGCCGGAAGAACTCAGTCTGGCAGATAAGCTGAAATTCGTACAGAAGCTGGCAGAAGAGGGGCATGAAGGTGCCCGGGAAGTCTTTGTCAATATCGGCACCTATCTGGCTCATACGCTTTCTCTGTATGCCCGTTTTTATAACCTTCGTTACCTGCTGGTGCTCGGCCGCGTAGCGTCCGGTGTCGGCGGCGACCTGCTGATCGAAGAATGCAACCGCGTACTGCAGGAAGAATATCCTCAGCTGGCGGAAAAAATCACCGTCATGCTTCCCGATGAAAAAGCCCGCCGCGTGGGACAGAGCATTGCGGCCGCAAGCCTTCCGGAGATTTAAAATGCTGTATACAAACGCAAATATTTTCATGGTAAAACAAGGCAGTGACTGCTGTCCTGCCGAAGAAGGCTGCTTCGTTCACGGAAGCTTTTCCGTAGAAAACGGACGTTTTCAGACGGTGACCCCGGACGGGAGCGACGGCTCACCAGCCTGCTGTACCTCCACGGCAGCAGCTGAGGTTCCGGAATGTCCCGCAGGCACAGCTGGTAAAGAGCAGGAAGAAGTCCGGGATCTGGGCGGTGCTTATGTGATCCCCGGCCTGATCGATGTTCATACCCATGGCGCCATAGGCGCGGACTTTTCCGACGGGGACGAGGAAGGCCTTGCCCGTATGGCCGCTTACCTGGCAGCAGAAGGCGTTACCAGCTTTGCCCCGGCTTCTATGACCCTGCCTTACGAAACCCTGTCAGCCGCTTTTGAAACAGCAGCCCATTTCGCCGAAAACCGCCCGGAGAACTGTGCCAGACTGATGGGCATCAACATGGAAGGCCCTTTCTTCTCCGAAAAGAAAAAAGGAGCACAGAACGGAGCTTATCTGCGTCTGCCGGACGCAGAAGCGGTTTCCATGCTGCTGGAAAAGAGCCGCGGGCTGCTGCGGATTGTAGACGTGGCTCCGGAACTGGATGGGGCTGTAGAATTTATCGAAGAAGTGAAAAAAACCTGTACCGTGTCGGTGGCTCATACAGACGCGGATTATGACGCTGCAAAAGCCGCGTTTGATGCCGGCGCCACACATCTGACGCACCTGTTCAACGCTATGCCTTCGATTCACCACCGCAAACCCGGCGCAATCGGAGCGGCCTCTGAAAACGATACCGTCATCGCAGAACTGATCTGTGACGGCCTGCACGTACATCCCAGTGCGGTGCGCATGGCCTTCCGTCTCTTCCCCGGCCGGATCT
>CACZQT010000423.1 GCA_902783295.1 uncultured Lachnospiraceae bacterium | reverse complement strand
GGAGACAGTTGGAGACAGGGGGACAGTCCCTATGTCCTTTGGGACATAGGGACTGTCCCCCTGTCTCCAAAAAGAAAACCGGGAGGCACCTCCGCTTGTACGCAGGTGCCTCCCGGTTTTCTTTTCAGCCCCCGCCCAGCAGATGGATGACCTCCAGGTCGTCTTCCTGCTGCAGCACAGTTTTTTCATATTCTTCCGGCCAGATGACCGTCCCGTTCCGTTTGACCACCAGTTTCGGCCAGGTAAAAGAGTTTTCCTCTATGACCTGGCGGACTGTCAGGCCTTCGCGGAACGCCTTGTATTCTCTGTGATTCAGCTGCATGGTTTTACTCCCTTTACTGCAGGGGCTCCACGATTTCCAGAAGCTCCGGCAGATCCATGCCCAGTTCTTTCAGATGTTCTACCTTCGGCACGCCGTTCATGTTCCAGCCGCGCTTGGGATATACCGCGTCGATCAGCTTCTGATACTGGTCCTCACGATACTTCCTGGTCGCCGCCATACGTTCCTGCAGGGACATGTTCTTCACCTGCTCCTCGGTGTAGCCGGCCAGTTCTACCAGCTGCGTATCGTAGCGTTCTTCTCTCCACAGGTATTCATCCTCAAAGACCGGGCCGGCGCTGCGGTAAGGAATTGCGTCGTTGGCGCGAAGTCCTTTCCCCATGCGGATATTAAAGATACGCTGGAAGTTGTACACCCGCTCGGACTGGCGGATCATCTCCTTCGTATCGATCTTCTGGCCGGTCACGCCGTAATAGAGATTCAGGTAATTCTCTACATGCTCCGGCACCATCTTCGGGTCATCCGTCAGGGCATTGTCCGCCGGAACGATATCATTCCAGGGCAGCTTGCAAAGTCCCATCAGGCCGAACCAGGTACGGAACATCGGATAGAAATACAGCGCTTCCGCCTTATCCTCGAAGGTAGGGATCTGGTTGTTTACCTGGTCCATGAAAATCAGCCAGGCTTCGTCATGCTGCGGCCCCTTGTTCGTCAGGCCGTAGCCGCCCTGCTGTGCCAGGGATTCCTTCGCCGAATACTCGGAATACTCCAGGCCCTTCTGCTCCATGCCGAAGTCGTTCATCTCCGCCAGGTCGCCCCAGCCCATCTTTGCGAAATACTCTTTCTGCTTGTGAATGCCGAGTGCCGCGATCTTTCCGAAGCCTTCATTGCGGGCCATCCGGTGCATCATCTCAAGATCAGCCGCCGCGTTGCCCCACTCCAGCTTCAGGCCGCCGGTGCGCTCCTCGTTCAGGATGCCGCGCTCATAGCACTCCATCAGGAAGGCGGTCATCGTACCGTAGGAAATCGTATCCAGGCCATAAGTGTCGCAGTAGAAGTTGATCTCCAGGACTTCCTGAGGATTGTAGATGCCGCAGGAAGGCCCAAGGCCCGCTGCGCTTTCATATTCCGGACCGTCCACGCACACGCGCTGTCCCTTGTAGGGACCTGTCTTCAGCAGGAAGTGGTCAGAGGCCTTGGCGCAGGCCATGGAGCAGCCGTACCAGCAGCCGTCCGCCGCACCCTGCGTCAGCCAGTCTGCCTTGAAGACAGCCGCCGTCATCTCATCGATGCCGGGCGCATCGCCGAATTTGAAGTTGTGGGTAGGAACAATATCATAATCCGCCAGCGTCCGCAGTGAATAGGCAGTGCCCACGCCGCGCATATCGTTCTGTTTGCTGTCGTTATTAGCCACTTCCCGGTGGAACTTCAGGCCGGTCTTGTTGATGAGGCCGAAATCCGCTACATGGTTCAGATCCGCCTTTACGCCGTCGATCTTGCAGACCAGGGCTTTGATCCTCTTGTTGCGGAACACGCGGCCGATGCCGCCGCGCCCCGCCTGTTTCAGACGTGTCACACCGCGCCGGGGATCGTAGAAGGAGAAGTTCAGCATGCCCATGTTGCAGTAATCCGCTGCCGAACCTGCCGCCGCTACGGCAATATTCTTTTTGTCGTTTTCGTCATCCGCGTACAGCGCTGTCAGTTCCTCGCAGAGCACATGTGCGTCAAAGTGCTCGATCGGCGCTTCCTCAAAAGAGATCGTCCCCTTTGTCGCGTCGATCACCACGATGATATCCGTATCGGATTTTCCCTTGATTTCCAGAGCGTCAAAGCCGGCAAATTTCAGATAGGGACCGAAGAAGCCGCCCACGTTGGAGTCGATCGGAATATCCGTCATGGGAGAAATGGTGCAGATGAGGGTCTTGCCGGTGCCGCCGTACTGGGTGATGCCCGCGATCGGGCCGGGAGACATCACGATTTCATTTTCCGGAGAGTCCCAGCGGGTGGAGGGATTGACCGCATCCCAGAGATAGCGCAGGCAGTAGCCTTTTCCGCCGATGAATTTTTCCTTGACTTCCGCGGGGATCTCAGAGATCACCGCTTCTTTGGTTCCTACGTCGACCGTCAGGAGGCGGTCCGTATAGCCGTGAAACAGGGGCTTTCTTTCGTAGGAAACGCTGTTCAGCAGCACATGGCTCTCGCGCATCGCCTGCAGTTCTTCGGCGGAAGGCGCATGATAACGTTCCACATTACAGATATGAATCATTTTCGTTCTCCTTCCTGATCAGTCTTCCACAATACGGATTGCGCCGGTAGGACATACCTTGGCGCAGATACCGCAGGCGATACATTTGCTGGGTTCCTGCCGGTCGTCGCTCTGAACCATTACCTGTTCCGGGCAGAAGCCGACACACATCAGGCAGCCTACGCACTCTTTTTTCTTCAGCATGTAAACTCCTTTGGGGTTCGGCTGAATCACACAGGTGTTGCAGACTTCAGAGCACTTTCCGCACTGATTGCAGATATGGATCGTGGAATGGTATTTTCCGTCCAGTTCCCCATCTTCTATCCGGATGCAGGCATAAGCCGGATCAAATGTTTTGTAATAAGCCTCCGCGCAGGCATATTCGCACTGGTGACATCCGACACACAGCGACTCATCTTTTTCCAGACGTTTCATCAAGTCCTCCTTCTATATCACAGCCACGGAAGCAGTCATCCTCCTCCGGAGCCGTCCGCTTGCAGCCAGAACATACAGAATCAGTATATCAAAAGATAAAAAAGCCATCAACCGATGGCAAAATTTTCTTATTCCATTTTGGACTATCGGC
>CACZQT010000422.1 GCA_902783295.1 uncultured Lachnospiraceae bacterium | reverse complement strand
GCTTCCGCCGAAGTAGTAGCACCTACAGAGGAGCCCAGGATGATAACTACGATATACATCAGGGCATTGGAAGCTGTATCCTGCAGCTGACGGGTCACGCCGCACTCACGGAACAGGTTGCCGAGCATCAACATACCAACCAGGGGAGCGGTGGACGGCAGAATCATGCAGACCACGATGGTGATAACGATCGGGAAAAGAATCCTTTCCAGTCTGGATACAGGGCGAAGCTGCGGCATCTTGATCCGCTTTTCTTCGTCCGTGGTAAAGGCCTTCATGATCGGGGGCTGGATCAGTGGAACCAGCGACATGTAAGAATAGGCTGCTACCGCGATGGGGCCCATCAGTTCTCCCTGTCCCAGCTTGGACGCCAGGAAAATGGAGGTAGGGCCGTCAGCACCGCCGATGATGGAAATGGCTGCAGCCGCTTTGCCGTTAAAGCCCAGCGCCATGGCCAGGAAATAAGCTACATAAATACCCAGCTGTGCGGCGGCGCCCAGCAGGAAGCTGACCGGATTCGCGATCAGCGGACCGAAGTCTGTCATTGCGCCTACACCCATGAAGATCAGGGACGGCAGGATGGCCCATTCGTCCAGCAGATAGAAGTAATGCAGAAGACCGCCTTCCTGCATGATCGGCGGATAAATATTCACCAGCAGCATACCGAATGCGATCGGCACCAGAAGCAGCGGTTCAAAGCCCTTGGCGATAGCCAGGAACAGGAACACGCAGGCAACAATGATCATCACATAGTTGCCCGGCTTCAGCGTCGCAAATGCCGTCTGCTGCGCCAGATTAACAAACGTATTTACAATTGTTCCCATGATTTCCTCTTTCCTCGCACATCTTGCGTGTGTCAAAACCGAAATGGTTGGAAGTCAGTTCCAAACCTGGTTCTCCTTCTTTGGGGATACTTTAGTTCATGGTAGCGATCAGATCGCCTACCTCAACCGGAGTTCCCTCGGACACGCTGAGAGAAGCAAGAGTTCCGTCCTGAGGGGCTACAACAGGGATTTCCATCTTCATGGATTCCAGAATTACGATGGAATCGCCGGTCTTCAGAGCCTGTCCGGCGGTTGCCACGATCTTCCAGATTTTTCCGGCAACCTGAGCTTCTACGCGGACGCTGCCCGAAGAAGCGGGAGCAGGGGCGGGAGCGGGAGCTGCTGCAGGGGCCGGAGCTGCTGCAGGAGCAGGGGCGGGAGCGGGAGCTGCTGCGGGAGCGCCGACGCTTTCCACGGTAACATCATAAGCAACACCATTCACGGTGATTTTGTAAGTACTCATCTTTCTTTTCCTCCTGGAATTCGTTAAGCATGAAAGTACCGTACTCTTTCGGTATTCTTTCACCCTGTGCTTTTTGAAAACGCCTTTCTAACAGGCATTTTCGCTTCACAAAAATGCAGGAATCAGTGCCTGCGTTCTGCTGCAGAGCTTATTTGCTCTTCTTGATGGATGTTACCTTGAAGTTACCTCCCAAGTGTTCCGCTACAGCTGCCATGATTACGGCTGCTACAGGGCCTTCCACTTCGTCAGCAAAATTGACCGGCGCTGCCGCCATGGTTCCGGGACCTGCCGGAAGAGCAGGAGCCGGCTGTGCAGCCGGAGCTGCAGACTTCACAGGTGCCTGTGCCGCAGCCGGAGCCGGAGCTGTGCCTTTCTTGGCGGCTCTGACCTGCTGAAGCGCTTCCTTGACATCCGTCCACTCGTTCACATATTTGAACGAGGAAATGACGAGGATCAGGAAAGCCAGCACCAGGAATACGGTTCCCAGGCCTACAACCATGTTCTGGAATGCGAAAACTATACCTTCGCCTTCCGCAGCTGCACTGGTTGCTGCTAAGAATGTCATCATTTTCACCTCTTTCTCATCATAGATGTGATGGCTGATTTTTCCTTCGTTTATCTTAATCTAATTCCCGCATTTGTGCAAGCGGGAATTTGTTTCTTTTCCCCTCTTTCTCTTGTTTTTCACAGTTTTTTGATGCAATTTTCCCAATAGATGAAATTCCCGGACACGCTTCAGCTCAGCATTCCATGAAAAGCTGAAACAGCACCGTACCGCAGGCCCTTCCCGGATCATTCATCGGATCCTTCTTTACAGGACTCCGCTTTTCCTGCGGAGGTTTTTCCGGTTCTTTCTTCTTTGAACGGATTCGGGAAGCTCACCGACAAAAGCCTGGCGATCTTATTCGTACGGTTGACCCAGTTATGAGGAATGTGGGAGTGAATCTGTATGCTGTCTCCGGGATACAGCGTATACTCCCGGTCTTCCTGGTAAACAGTCACAACCCCTTCCAGCACATAAATGAACTCTTCGCCGGAATGACGGTGAATAGCCCCGTCCACCCGGTCCGGATCTGCAGACGGCATCAGCTGAAAGATCCGCGGAAGGATGTCGAAATCATACAGATCCCTGCTGAGCATGGCCTGGGAAATCTCAGGTCCGTCAGAACGCCAGAGAAGCTCACAGGAACGTGAAATCGGATCCCTGGAAGTTTTCTGAACATCTGTAAAGAACGTAGACAGTCCCACTCCCAGCACCTGAGCGATCTTCGCCAGGGAATCCACTGCAATCGAGGACATGCCGCGTTCCAGCTGTGACAGAAAACCGATGGAAAGGCCGGTTTCCTCGGCCAGCTGTTTCAAGGTATACTTTTTCTCTTTTCGCAGGGCTTTGATTCTCGCCCCCATGGTCGCATTCTGATTCATGATCCACTCTCTTTTCCGACATTTCCGGTATAAATCCACAGGATTCCGGAAAGCATCCTGAACTGATGTGCCGTTTCTGTCATCATTCTGCTGTCTTTTTTATATCTATTATACAGTTTACCTGTGAATGGCGGATTTGTCAATGTTGATGAATATAAGCTCCCCTTGCCCTAATGATACGAGTATGGTATAATGATGAAAATCAGATGAAAGGGACGCAATACGTCCTCCAGGAGAAAAGGAATGGCAAAGAAAAAGACAACCAAGAGCCGGATCGTGGAAGCAGCCTGGAAACTCTTCCAGGAAAAAGGGTATGAAGAAACTACTATCGAAGAGATTATCGCCCTGTCCGCAACCAGCAAAGGAACTTTTTATCATTATTTTTCCGGAAAGGATGCCCTCCTGAGCTCTCTCTCCGATCTGTTCGACTCCTACTATGAAGAACTGCTGCCGCAGGTACCGGAGGATATGAACGCCGTAGACAAGCTGATTCTTCTCTGCAGGCAGGCACACCGAATTATCGGCCAGAATATCCAGCCCAACCTGCTGGCCACCCTTTATTCCTCCCAGGTTGTGACAAAAGGGGACCGTCACCTTCTCGATAAAAACCGTCTCTATTACAGTATGATTCAGCAGATTGCAGAGGATGGCTTCCGCAAAGGAGAAATCCGTCCGGATCTCACCGTCAGGGAAGTCAGCCGGATCTATTCCATGTGTGAGCGGGCTATCATATACGACTACTGCATCCACGATGCTTCTTACGATCTGGGGGATGTCACCGACCGGGTGATTCCTCTTCTTCTGCAGGGACTCAGGCCCTGAGCCAAAAAGTACCGGAGAAATATCCCATAAAACAGGAAACGGACGGCATCCGGCAGGATAACGTCCGTTTCTTTTTCCGGCCGGAGAAAACTCCTGCCATTGGTTCTTTCTATCATCAGATCAGGCGCTTTGCCTTCTCGGAGGCCATTACCACAGCATGGATCGTTGTATGGCGGAAGCCGCCTTCCTCCATCGCCTGTACACCTTCAATGGCAGTTCCTCCGGGAGAACAGACCATGTCCTTCAGTTCACCGGGATGCATCTCCTTCTCCTGGAGCAGCTTGGCGGTACCCATTACAGTCTGCGCTGCCAGGTGCAGTGCCTGCGGTCTGGAGAGTCCTTCTTTTACGCCTCCATCCGCCAGGGCTTCGATAAACAGCGCTACATAAGCCGGCCCGCTGCCGGACAGACCTGTAACGGCGTCCAGATGTTTCTCCTCGATCCACTCCACGATGCCTACTGCCGACATCAGCCGTTCTGCTTCTTCTTTCTCTTCCGGGGTAAAATCCGTATCCGAACAGAGCACCATACAGCCCGCTCCCACCATAGCCGGAGTATTGGGCATAATACGAAGCACGCGCAGGAAATAAGTACCGCCGAATTCTTTCAGTTTCCGGGAGGTTACACCCGCGGCAATAGACATAAGGGCTTTTCCTTCCAGGGCTACACCTGCACTGCTCAGGACAGCTGCCGCCTTATCCGGTTTCACGGCAAGCAGCATCAGATCACAGAGGCTGCACAGTTCCTTCATGCTTTCCACGAGCTGAATCCCCTGGGACTGTGCTTTCTTTTTGGCGCGGGGGTTGATTTCGTAGACAGCCAGCTCCGATGGGGACAGGGCTCCCGAAGACAAAATTGCACTGCCTATTGCAGACCCCATATTGCCGTATCCGATCAGTCCAAGTCTCTTCTCTGCCATCTGTCACTTCTCCTTTCGTTGCAAAAACATTCAAGACTCGCTTTCCCTTACACACTTACAGGCACATCCTCCGGGGAAGCTGCGCTTTCCCGCTCTGCTTCCTCCTGCAGTTCTGCCAGTTTTTCTGCTGAAAGCTCCGGCAGTGCATCCGTGGATGAAACCCCGAAACGCCGCAGGAATTCTTCCGTCGTACCAAACAGAATCGGCCGTCCCGGAGCCTCCAGCCGCCCTACTTCGGTTACCAGCTCGTATTCGATCAGCCTGTTCACTGCATGGTCCGAACTGACGCCACGAATCTTCTCGATTTCCAGCTTTGTAATCGGTTGGCGGTAAGCAATAATGGCCAGCGTTTCCAGCACTACATTGGTCAGGACCGGTTTCCGCGGCCTCGCCGCCAGCCGGATCAGCGGTTCATAGCAGTCCGGCTTCGTGCCAAGCTGCAGCCTGTCTTCCAGATATACCAGCTTAAGTCCCGAATCGTCCTCTGCCAGACGTTTTTCCAGCCGGCCTGCTGCCTCCCTCGCTTCTTTTTCGGAGATTTCCAGCACCTGAGCCAGAGCTTTTATTTCAACGGAACCTCCCATAGCGAAGAGAATTCCCTCCATCAGCGCTTCAGCTTTCATTCGTCCTGTCTTTTCCCTTCAATGATGATATCATCCCGGGTGCTGTCTTCCGTCAGGAAAATGTCCCCTGTATGAATGAGCTCCAGGATGGCCAGAAAAGTCACCACAATCTCCACCTTGCTGGTTCCTTTTTTCAGAAGGCTCCGGAAAGAACGGCGTTTTCCGCCTTCCAGCGCTTTCCTGACCTTAACGATCTGATCCGAAATCTGTACCGTTTCCCGCCGTATCTGCCCGAACTTGCTCCGGATCGGGTCCACCAGATCCTCCCGCCGCCGCATGACATCATCAAACACCTGCTTCAGCCGCTGGAGAGTAACGTCCTGCAGCAGGCTGTCCAGGTCTATCGGGGGCCGGTAGTTTCTGACCTCCTTCGGCAGATCCTCTTCCCGGAACATTACCTGTTCCGCCAGAACCGCGCAGTCCCTCAATTCTTCACTGATCGCGCGGAACCGTTTATATTCCAGCAGCCGCTCAGTCAATTCGGCACGGGGGTCTTCCTCTTCCCCTTCTTCCGTCTCTTCCTTCGGGAGAAGCATTCGTGCCTTAATATCCAGCAATGTCGCGGCCATGACCAGAAAGTCACTCACCAGATCAAGGTCTTCATGATCCATGGCGGCTACATATTCAATATACTGGTCTGTGATCTCCGCAATCGGAATATCATATATGCTGACTTTATTCTTTTCAATCAGATGAAGCAGGAGATCCAGGGGGCCTTCAAAAGCCTCCAGTTTAAATGCCAGTTCTTCCATGACAAATTTACCGTTTTTGATGAAGATGCAGAATGACCAGCTCCGGGGGATTCAGGAAACGGAGCGGAATTGTATGGCTTCCCAGACCGGCACTCACAGCCAGGCTGCCTTTTCCCACAGAATAGAGTCCTTTTGTAAATGCAGGGAACAGTTCCAGGGAGGGAGACACAGCCCCGCCCAGAAACGGCAGGCGTACCAGGCCGCCATGATAGTGGCCGGCAACAGTCAGGTCGGCCCCCCATTCCGCATAGGCCGCAGAATAGGCCGGCGTATGTGCGATCAGCACCTGAAACGTATTCTTATCTGCCGTTCCGCAAAGTTTTCTGATCATTCCTGCCGAAACAGCCGGTTCCTTCTCCCCGTGCAGGAGGCGCCGAAGCCGTGCTTTCGGGGAAACATAATAGCGCAGCGGAAGATTCAGTCCGGTCACACGTATATAAGCTCCGCCTTTCCATAGCCGGATACTCTGATTATCCAGCAGACGTGCTCCCAGATCCCGGACATTTTCCTTCCATTCCGGAAAACCCGGACGGCCTTCGATCTCGTGTTCCTGCCATCTTTTTTCATGGTTCCCGAAACCGTAAATAACCGGCCATCGCTCACAGAGCCTTCCCAGCAGACGTTCAGCAGCATCCTTCCGGATCCGCCGCTTCCCCATCTTCTCCTCGGTAATCCAGTCACCCGCAATCAGGAGATACTCCGGTTCCATCTCATTGAGCGCCTGCAGAATCAGGTCATTATCTCTTCCGAGGGACGTATTGTGCAGATCCGCCAGCAGAGCCAGGCGGCAGCCCTCAAACGCCGCAGGAAGTCTGGAAGAAGATAAATGATACTCTGTCACTGTCAGCCTGTTTCTCTTCCGCATATCTGCTCCCCATGCCTTCCCTGCGGCTTAAGCGGCAGGAACTCATTTTCAGCGCATTTCCGGTATCAAAAGCATTCTTTTCAAACCGGAAACTCGGTTATTGTACCATACACCCCTTCCGTTTGGCAAGTATCCGGCGATTTTATCTATGTTTTTCGAATCGTTTTGCCGTGCATCAGGCGCATTTTACACGATACGCCAGAATCCCTGCCGCCGTCTTGGCATCCGTAATCTTCCCTTCCAGAACCATCTGCACCAGTTCCCCGGCCG
>CACZQT010000421.1 GCA_902783295.1 uncultured Lachnospiraceae bacterium | reverse complement strand
TTGACAAATTATTTTTATGTGCTAAACTGTAGCATGGAAGGAGGGAAAGACCATGAAAAAAAGCATTTACAGCCTGGTCCTGGCGGACGATGTGGTCGCCCAGATCGACCGTATGGCCTACGCCCAGGGTACCAGCCGTTCCAACCTGATCAACCAGATACTCGCCGAACAGCTTTCCCTGTCCACCCCGGAAATGAGAATGAAGGATATTTTCGGAACCATGGAGCAGATGCTG
This sequence comes from uncultured Lachnospiraceae bacterium, assembly GCA_902783295.1. Lineage (GTDB taxonomy): Bacteria > Bacillota > Clostridia > Lachnospirales > Lachnospiraceae > UBA3305. The sequence goes on along the minus strand of CACZQT010000421.1, from coordinate 2,549 downwards.
GAAGAAACCTTCCAGATCCTCTCACAGCCGTCTGATTCCATGCTGCAGCTGCGGAGTCCGCTGCGCTTCAAATACAATCCGACCATTCGTTACCAGGTTGAACTGAACCGGGAAGCCTCCGAAGCCGTAGGTGTGCTCCGCATATCCATGCGTTCCACCAGCCGGCAGCTTCTGGATCTGCTGGACGGTTTCTTTGATCTCTGGATACAGCTGGAGCAGGCTCTGACTGCGCCAAAGCTGGGCCACCCCATCCGATACCGTAAAGAGACCGGGCGGCTTAGCCGTGAAATCTACCACCCGGCTAATCTTCCTGCTTACTCAGGGGAAGACGTAGGAAACGCCATTACAGCTTATATCCGGCTGGCAGACAGCGCCATGAAGCAGTATTTCGCTCTGGCAGGCAGCCCCCGGGAAACGCAGCTTGCTGCCGTAAGCCGTCTCTTGTCGGAAGCACTCAGGAACCCTGAAACCATTATTATCTGATCTATGTGCGGCAGTATGATCGTGTACTTTTGCCGCATCTGGATTTTCATTGTCAATAACTGCTCAGAACTGCAGCCCGAAGCCGCGGCTTCCTTCGCATGACTTTGAGCAGTTCCAAATATATGTGAAAGGAGCTGACTGTTATGAACGCCCAGAAATATACGCAGAAATCCCTGGAAGCTGTCCAGGAAGCCCAGAATATCGCAACCAGGAACCGCAACAGCCAGATGGAAGAACTGCACCTGCTCTCCGCTCTCCTGTCCCAGGAAAACGGTTTTGTACCGCAGCTGTTCTCCAGAATGGATATTGACCCGAATCAGCTTCTCGACAGAGTAGATACTGTACTGGCCGGTTATCCCCAGGTTTCCGGCAGCGGAGCCAATCTGTACATTTCGCAGACTCTGAATCGTGCCCTTACAGCGGCAGAAGACATTGCAAAGAGAATGCAGGACGAGTACGTCTCTGTAGAGCATCTTCTCCTGGCTCTGCTGGAGCAGCCTGACCGGGATATGAAAGAGCTCATGAATACTTTCGGCATCAGCCGTAAGGAACTGGAAAAAGCCCTGAATGCCGTACGCGGAAATGTTCACGTAACCAGCCAGAACCCGGAAGAGACCTACGATGTCCTTTCCAAATACGGCCGTGACCTGGTGGAGATGGCCAGGGACGGCAAGCTTGATCCCGTGATCGGCAGGGATGACGAAATCCGGAACGTTATCCGGATTCTTTCCCGGAAAACCAAGAACAACCCTGTGCTGATCGGTGAGCCCGGTGTCGGTAAAACAGCCATTGCCGAAGGGCTGGCGCTTCGTATCGTAGCCGGAGATGTCCCCGCTAACCTGAAAGACCGCAAGATCTTCTCTCTGGACATGGGTGCCCTGCTGGCAGGTGCCAAGTACCGTGGTGAATTCGAGGAACGTCTGAAAGCCGTTCTGGAGGAAGTCCGCAAGAGCGAGGGTGAAATCATCCTCTTCATCGATGAACTTCACAACATCGTCGGCGCCGGAAAAGCCGATGGCGCCATGGATGCCGGCAACCTGCTGAAGCCCATGCTGGCCCGCGGCGAGCTGCACTGCATCGGTGCAACCACGCTGGACGAATACCGGAAATACATTGAAAAAGATGCCGCCCTGGAGCGCCGGTTCCAGCCTGTGCTGGTGGATGAGCCCACTGTAGAAGATACGATTTCAATCCTTCGTGGTCTGAAAGAGCGTTACGAAGTCTTCCATGGCGTGAAGATTCACGACCAGGCCCTGATCGCCGCCGCGACTCTCTCCCACCGCTATATTTCTGACCGGTTCCTGCCGGATAAGGCCATTGACCTGGTAGATGAAGCCTGTGCCATGATCCGTACGGAAATGGACTCCATGCCCACAGAGCTGGATGAAATCTCCCGGAAGATCATGCAGCATGAAATTGAGGAAGCTGCCCTGAAGAAAGAGGACGATCCTCTTTCGATGGAACATCTGGCAGAGGTGCAGAGAGAACTGGCAGACATGCGCGAACAGTTCAACGCCATGAAGGCGCGCTGGGAAAATGAAAAAGAAGGCATCGGAAAAGTCCAGAAACTCAGGGAAGAAATCGAGCAGGTCAGCCTCGAAATCGAGCAAGCCGAGCGGAATTACGACCTGAACAAGGCGGCTGAGTTGAAATACGGCAAGCTGCCTGCCCTCAGGAAAGAGCTGGAAGAAGCGGAATCGGCCGGCGAAGCCCGGAAAAATACCGATTCCCTGCTGCGTGACGCCGTCACGGAAGAAGAAATTGCCAAGATCGTTGCCCGCTGGACCGGCATCCCCGTCACCAAGCTGATGGAAGGGGAACGGGAAAAGCTGCTGCACCTGGAAGATATCCTGCATGAACGTGTAATCGGCCAGGATGAAGCCGTTACCAAGGTGGCGGAAGCCATCCTCCGTTCGCGGGCCGGCATCCAGGATGAAAACCGCCCTATCGGTTCCTTCCTCTTCCTGGGGCCTACCGGCGTAGGTAAAACCGAGCTGGCAAAAGCCCTGGCAGAAGGGCTCTTCGATGATGAATCCAACATGGTTCGTATCGATATGAGTGAATAT
>CACZQT010000420.1 GCA_902783295.1 uncultured Lachnospiraceae bacterium | reverse complement strand
TTCTGCATACCACGAACATTGATTCCCGGAAGAGTCGGGGATACAATACCAAATGCGCTTGCCATATTATTCAACCCCCTTTACTCTTTTTGCGACCAGCAGGATATTCTCGCTGTCCGCGCTTCCGACAACGGCTCCTTTTCCGATCTTCACGCCGTCTGCGACGAGGGCACGCGTCACGACCGCACCATCCTCAACGACGACATTACTCATAAGAACGGAATCAATAACTTTCGCTCCTTTTCCGACTTTAGCACCCGTGAAAAGCACGGAGCTGCGGACTTCACCTTCTACGGAGCAGCCCTGGGTAATATAGGCTCTGCGTACTTCCGCTTCAGGTCCGAAATACTGCGGCGGAGTAGATGCGTCTTCGGTATAAATTCTCCAGCTGGAGTCCGCCAGATTCAGTTCCTGCTCGTCGGTCAGCAGATCCATGTTTGCTTCCCACAGAGAATCGATGGTTCCTACATCCTTCCAGTAGCCCTTGAACTGATAAGCTACCAGCGTTCTGTTTTCGCCAAGCATGATCGGAATGATATCCTTGCCGAAGTCATGGCTGGAATCCGGATTCTTCATATCTGCCATAAGGACTTTGCGAAGAACCTTCCAGTTGAAGATATAGATACCCATGGACGCCAGATTGCTCTTTGGATGAGCCGGCTTCTCTTCGAACTCAACGATATGGCCGTCTTCATCTGTGTTCATGATTCCAAAACGGCTTGCTTCCTTGATGGGAACACCGATGACGGCGATCGTCGCATCCGCATTCTTTTCCTGATGGTATTTCAGCATCTCGGAATAATCCATTTTGTAAATATGGTCACTGGAAAGGATCAGAAGATATTCAGGTGCATACTTGTCAATAAAGTCAATATTCTGGGAAATTGCATCTGCAGTTCCTCTGTAAACATCCAGGTTTGCATCTGCTTTTTCACGGGGCGGAAGCACAAAAACACCGCTGTCCTTGGAATCCAGACCCCAGCGTCCTCCGAGTGCAACATAACTGTTCAGCTGTACAGATTCATACTGCGTCAGAACTCCTACCACATCAATGCCGCTGTTCGCACAGTTGCTGAGCGGGAAATCCACGATACGGTACTTTCCGCCATACGCAACTGCAGGCTTTGCGACCTTATTGGTAAGGTCTTTCAGACGGCTGCCCCGGCCGCCGGCCAGGATCATTGCCAACATATTGCTCTGCATCTTTAACCCTCCATAATATTATTTTGAATTCTATGTTGTGTGCAACAATTCACAAAACCCCAACATAAATCCCTAATATATATGTACCACAAATGGGTAATTTACGCAAGTAAAAGAATATTTCCCTGTGAAAAACAGACAATAATTGTTGGATTTGATCTGGAATCTTTGTTATTCTGCACGGTCAGTTTTTGTTTTTTTCCCGGCATGACCCTTTTCCGTCGTCCTCCCGGATATCAGATACCGGGGTCTCGCTTTCACTTCATCATAGATCCTGGCAATGTAAATTCCAATGATTCCAAGGCTGATCATGATAAAACTGCCGATCAGCAGGATCAGAAGAATAACGGTGGTAAAGCCTTCCAGCGCATGACCCGAAAAGTATCTTACGAGCGACTGGATTCCGAGGATCAGCGCAAACAGGAGCATCAGAGCACCGGCCCACACAACCATCTCCATCGGCGCAGAAGAAAAACTGGTAATGTTCTTAACAGCATATCGTATCAATGATGTTGTAGACCATTTGGATCTGCCGGCGCTGCGTTCCTGTACATCGAACTCGACAGAAGTCTTCTTATATCCGGTCCAGGAAGAAAGTGCCCGGAAAAACGCATTTCTCTCCGGCATGGAAGCCAGAACATCTACCACTTTCCGATCCATAAGCTTAAAATCGGAAGCCCGGGACATATCCATGTGGATGCTCCTCCCGATGGTTTTATAAAAAAGAGCGGCAGATAATTTGTGTAAGATCCCTTCTTTGCCTCTGGTGCGTTTTACGCCTTCCACCAAGTCGTACCCTTGCTGCCAGAGCCGGTACATTTCCGGAAGCATCTGGGGAGGGTGCTGCAGGTCACAGTCCATCACAGCGGTACAGTCACCCCGTGATTCCGTAAGGCCTGCGTGGATAGCGGCTTCCTTTCCGAAGTTTCTGGAGAAAGAGATTCCACGGACAGCACTGTCGCAAGATGCGGCTTCCTGGATCTTTTCCCAAGTCTGATCGGAAGATCCGTCATCTACAAAAAGGATCTCATAGGGGATATTTTCTTTTTCTAAAATATCTGAGACCGTCCGTGCAGTGTTCAGGATAAGTTGTTCTTCATTATAGGAGGGAATAACGACCGATAACATTTCTGTCCCCTTTTTTCATGGATAAAGCTGATATTCACGAATCCAGAAGTCCCTGCATCAGCTTCAGTATAGCGTTGTCATACATGCTTCCGGCGATATGCCTTGCTGTCTTCTTAACTTCTTCTACTGCCTCTTCCACACAGTAGGAATCACCTGCGGCGATCAAAAGAGGAAGGTCATTGCTGTTATCTCCGCAGGCAATGGTCTCTTCTTTCCGAATACCGGTATAACCATACAGCCAGCTGAGGGCGTTTCCCTTGCTTGTTCCTTCCGGCATCATGTCGACCCAGTGAGAGCCGGCAACCGCATAGGATACTTTGCGCGCAGTCTCTCTGGTAAACGGCAGTACTGCTTTGCGCGGATCCTTTTCGATATAGACGGACATCTCAAAAAAAGACGTTTGGAGGTTTCTGAAATCCTGCATCGTTTTCAGCGGGAAACAGATATTATGATAGCCTTCCCTCATCATCTTTATAATGGAAGGGTCTTTTGCATATACGTAGATTCCCTCTCTTGCATGACCGATATATGCAGAGATTCCCGTCATTTTTTCCACGGCATCCGTGATCCCGAGAACGGTTTCCTGCGTGAAGGTTTTTGCGTAGATCGTCCGGCTTCCTTCCAGGATCCAGCCGCCGTTTTGCACAATAAGAAAAATATCTTCCAGAACCGGCTCAAAAAGTTTTGCGACACTGTTGTAATTTCTTCCGCTGACAGCCGCAAAACGGATCCCTTTCTTTTTCAGCTCCCGGATGACCGTAAAGTATTCCGGAATCAGATCGCTGGTACCTTCCGGAAGAAGCGTCCCGTCAATATCTGATGCGATCAGTCTAATCATAGTTCCTCCCTTGTCATTTAAACAGAAAAAAGCGGAAATTCCAAGAGAACTTCCGCTTTCCGCATGTGCCGCAGGCCGGGGTCGAACCGGCACGGGTATCACTACCCACGGGATTTTAAGTCCCGGGCGTCTGCCAATTCCGCCACTGCGGCA
>CACZQT010000419.1 GCA_902783295.1 uncultured Lachnospiraceae bacterium | reverse complement strand
TAGGAAATTCCTCCGGATTTCCTATGAGATAAAAACACTCCGTGTGGGTGCGCAGGTGCGCGTAAAGGTATTTTGCCGGCGAAGCCGGCCGCGCACCGCGCGAGAGTTTCGCCAAGGCGAAACTCTTTCTTGTCTCATAGAGAATTCCTTCGGATTTCCTCTGCATTCAAAACTCGCCTGCGAGTCTTGCACGCCGTGTGCGGCGACGCGAAGCCAGAGCCGAATGGCACCTTCCACACCGCACACGTGCGCCAGACCTTTCCTCTCCCCGCAGAAAAACACTTTCATCAGCGCTTTCCTTAACGATTATTCGGGATCTGCTCCTATATCGATGGTTTCAACGGTAGAAAGAGCTTCCTCTATCAGAGCCGGCATCACTTCTGCCAGTTTTTCCTCGGATTTCTGAATAACCTTCAGCAGCGGCCTGGTTACGGGATGTTTTGCCACAAAAATGGTGCAGCAGTCTTCAAAGGGCTGAATGGAGGTTTCGTACGTTCCGATCTTCTCGGAAATGTCTACAATGTCCTGCTTGTCAAAAGCAATGACAGGACGCAGCACCGGCATGGTGCAGACCTCATTTGTGACTGTAAGGCTGTGCATTGTCTGGGACGCCACCTGTCCTATGCTTTCTCCGGTGATCAGCGCCAGGCAGTTGTTCCGCTCTGCGAGAGTTTCGGCGATGCGCATCATGTACCGGCGCATAATGATTGTAAGCTCATCGTGCGGGCATTTTTCATAAATCGCCAGCTGAATATCCGTAAAGTTGACGACATGCAGGCGGATCGGTCCGGAATACCTGGAGACCAGGCGTGCCAGATCCACCACCTTCTGCTTCGCGCGTTCGCTGGTATAGGGCGGAGCGTGGAAATAGGTGGCTTCCAGCGAAACGCCGCGGCGGGATACCATATAGCCGGCTACAGGACTGTCAATGCCGCCGGACAGCAGCAGCATGGCTTTCCCGTTGGTCCCCAGCGGCATACCGCCCGCGCCTTTGATCACCTCGGTATAGATGTTGATCTTTTCCCGGATCTCAATATTCACGAAAATATCCGGCGTGTGCACATTGACACGGGTTTTCGGAAAGGCCGCCAGAATCGCTTCTCCCATTCGGGCATTGATTTCATTGCTGTCGATAGGATAGCTCTTGCGCGCCCGGCGGGCCAGTACTTTAAAAGTAAATGCCGGATCCGGATACCGCTCTCCCAGATAAGCAATTACTCTTGCCTTCAGATCCTCAAATCCGTTGTCCTCGATCTGCAGCAGCGGGCAGATGCCCACAATTCCGAAAACATGCTGCAGGGCATCCACGGCTTCATCAAAATCATAATCTGTCAGGGCGTCCACATAAATGCGTCCGGCTGTTTTCCATACTTCAAAACTGCCTTCCACCTCCCGCAGCTTCCGGGCAATCTGGGAAACCAGCTTGTCTTCAAAGAGATAGCGGTTTTTACCTTTCACCGCGATTTCCGCGTATTTGATCAGGAATGACTGAAACTTCATCTTTTTTCTCCGTGCAGTGCTTTTACGCACAGCAGCTGCAAAGGCTCTGTCTCTGTGCGTTTTCGCCTTTTTCGGTCCTTTGACCGTTCTCGTTTTAATGTCTGGTATATTTTCTCAGCTTCGGAAGCAGTCTTTCCAGCGTTTCCACTGTTTTACCGATCTCTTCTTCCGTATTCAGAACCCCCAGGGAAAACCGGAGTGTATTGTCCATCTGTTCCCGGGAAAGGCCGATCGCCGTCAGCGTGGCACTGGGATGCTTCTGCCCGTTGGACGCACAGGCAGATCCTGCAGAAACGAAGATCCCCTCTGCTTCCAGCGCGTGAAGAAGCACCTCGCTGCGGATTCCCGCGAAGGAAGCGCTGACCACCTGCGGTGCCCGGTGTTCTCCCAGAGGACCGTTGATTGTCACGTCGGGGAGAGACCCCAGACCTTCTGTAAGACAGTCCCGGAGCCGGGAAACATGTCCCATCCGTTCTTCCAGAGATCTGTAAGCTGTCTCCGCTGCTCTGCCCAGTCCCGCAATTCCCGGAACATTTTCTGTTCCGGAGCGCAGGTCGTTCTGCTGTCCTCCGCCGAAAAGGATGGGAAGAATTCTGGTTTTTTCCCGGATGTAGAGGAAACCGATCCCCTTCGGTCCGTGGATCTTATGCCCGCTCACCGAAAGCAGGTCAATTTTCTGCCGTCTCGGACGTATCAGTAGTTTGCCGTACCCCTGTACGGCATCCACATGGAACAGCGTTCCCGGATTGACCTGTTTGATCAGTGTGCCCGCCTCTTCAATGGGTTCTATCGTCCCGATCTCATTGTTGACCATCATCAGAGAAACCAGTACCGTATCCGGCCGGATGGCTGCTTTCAGATCATCCAGGGAGATCCGTCCTTCCCGGTCCACCGGAAGGCGGGTCACCTCACAGCCCTCACTTTCCAGATGTTCCATTGTTTTTTCTACAGAGGGATGCTCGATCGCAGAAGTAATAAAATGCTTTCCGTTCCTTCGGTTTGCTGCCGCTGTCCCCATGATGGCCAGATTGTTGGATTCCGTCCCCCCGGAGGTAAACAGGATTTCTTTTTCATCCACCTTCAGAGTGGCGGCAATCTGCTCTCTGGCATGGCGCACCAGGCGCTCGGCCTCCAGTCCTTTTCCATGCATGGAAGAAGGATTCCCGTACTCTGATTCCAGAGCCCTTACCATAATTTCCCGCACCTCAGGCAGCGCGCAGGTTGTTGCCGAATTATCCAGATATATTTCCTGCATATTTTCCTATCCTATGATGTCGGGTTCAAAAGGGATTTTGCTCCTGACACTAATACGTGCAGGCACGTCTTGTATGACCTTTTGCCCCTTATATCATCCTACAATTGCTGTTTTACAGTTCTTCTGCCCGTATCTCCAGAGCAGCCATGCAAAGTGTAAGCGCTGCCAGCCCTGCTGTTTCCGTCCTTAAAATCCTGCGGCCCAGACTGACGGCCAGTGCACCTCCTGCAGTGAGTCCCTCTATTTCCGAAGCCTCGAATCCTCCCTCCGGGCCGATAAAAATGCCGGCCCGCATCCCCGGCTCCAGGCGGGAAAGCGCCTCCCGGGTAGCTGCCATTCCTCTGGCATTCTCATAGGGAACCAGCACCAGATCCAGTGTTTTCGCCTCGTCCAGGGCTTCCGTCCAGTTCAGCACAGCCGTCACTTCCGGGATCCGGCTGCGTCCGCACTGCTTGGCGGCACTTTCCGAAATGGCATTCCAGCGCGGAAGCTTTGCTTTCTGTTTTTTTTCATCCAGCTTTACCACAGAACGCTTCATGGCTACCGGAACAACCCGGGCTGCTCCCAGCTCTACCGCTTTCTGAATGATAAATTCCAGCTTATCGCCTTTCGGGAGGCCCTGGAACAAAACCAGTTCCGCAGGCAGTTCCGACTCTTCTACCTCTTCCGGCAGCACTTCTGCCCGTACTTCTCCCGGCAGCACCTCTGCGATCCGGCAGTAAAAATCACGGTCCGATCCATTGCTGACGACAATTTTCTCTCCCGGCTTCATGCGCAGGACATTTTTGATATGATTGGCATCCGCCCCGGTAATCGTGATGACGGGACCGTCTCCCGCATCCGGCACAAAAAAATGATACATAAAAATGCCCCCCTGCGCGCACCGCCGGTATCATAGCATAAAGCCCCGGCAGTTGCAATGCTGTTATACTGTGCTTTCTTTGCTGTTATGCTTCGCTTTTTCTATGCAAAGCTGAACGACTCTGTTATAATGTTATGAACGCTTATCAGGAAAGGAACAGAAGTATGAATTCCAGAGATACGCAGAAGGGAACTACAGCCGCAGCGCTCATGGTTATTGCAAGCGCTGTACTTTGGGGAACCTACGGTTCTTTTGTTACCGCCATCAGCCGTCTTGGGCTTGGCAGAAATGCTCAGGTTTTCCTGCGGTTCCTCATGACCGCGCTTCCGGTGGGACTGCTGATGCTACGGCGGGACCGTTCTCTGTTCCGGCTCCGGAAACAGGATCTCTGGCTGTTTGCCGCAAATGCCGTTCTCAGCCTGTACTTTTTTTCTGCCTGCTATACAGCTGCCATCGCGGCCACAAAAATCGCAACCGCAGCCGCTCTGCTCTACACGGCTCCTGTCATTGTCATGGTCCTTTCCGCCCTTCTGTTCCAGGAAAAGATTACCCCCGGAAAGGTGTGCTGCATCCTGCTCTCCGTCATCGGCTGTGCTCTTGCTTCCGGACTCGGCAGCGACCTGGCCGGAGCTCATGGCTCATCCGGTTCCGTCATTTCACTGACAGGTCTTCTTCTTGGGCTGGGCGCCGGTCTGGGATATGCCTTGTACAGTATTTTCAGCCGGATCATCCTCCGGCGAGGATATTCTGTCTATACCAACATCTTTTACAGCTTTCTTCTCGTAATGATTCTTTTCGGTGCGGCATCCATGCGGGACGGCAGCTTTCAGCAGATCTTCCGGCTCCCGAAAGCCACACTGCTGGCGCTGCTTTGCGGACTGGTGACCGGTTTTGGATCCTATGTCCTTTACACACTGGGCATGGAACGTATGGAGACATCCCGGGCTGCCCAGATGGCCACCATCGAGCCTGTTACGGCCGCTTTGCTGGGTGTTCTCCTTTTCCGGCAGCCTTTGTCTCTTCCGGAAGGAATCGGAATCACGCTTGTCGTCCTGTCCGTAATTCTGATGAACAGCAGAAGCCGAAGACATCCCGCCTGAGAGAGACAGGGGGATGTTTCTGTTTGTCCCGCCCGGCTGGTGGGACAAACAGAAACGTCCCCCTGTCCCTTTTTTATCAGTTCCGCTTTCTGGCCGTCACACTGACCCACTCTCCCTGATGGCAGATCTCCAGAATTTCCAGTTCCGGCCGCGCATGAATGGCTGCCACTACGTCTTCTTCCTTTTCCGCTACGATCCCGGAGCTGATCCAGATGGCGCCGGGCTTTAAGTGGCGTGCAATCTCCGCAGACAGCAGAACAATGACCGGTGCAAGGATATTGGAAACAGCCAGGTCGTACCGCTCCATCCCCACTTCTTCCTGTACTGCTTCTTCGGAAAGAATGTTCCCCAGGATCACGTGAAAATCCTTTTCAGAAAGTCCGTTGAACCCGGCGTTTTCCAGCGTCCCGGTGATGGCCGCTTCATCCAGGTCGGTTCCCACCGCATGGGCGGCTCCCAGCTTCAGAGCCGTAATTCCCAGAATTCCGGAGCCGCAGCCCACATCCAGTATTTCCATGCCGGGGCGTATATACTTCGCCAGCTGTCGGATGCACAGCTGCGTCGTCTCATGGCTGCCGGTTCCGAACGCCGTACCCGGCTCAATCGTAATGCAGAGCTTGTCCGCATGCTCTTCAGGAACCTCTTCCCAGGTAGGACGGATCAGGATATCCCCTACCGTAAAGGGCTTGAAATTCTCCATCCAGGCTGTCATCCAGTCCTTGTCTTCCGTCTCACTGCGGGTGATCACCCCGCTCCCGACTTCACAGAAGGCACGGAGTTCTTCCAGACCTTCCCGTACAGCCTTCAGCAGTTCCTCCTCTGCCAGTTCCGGTTCCTCATTTTTTCTCGGTGCGTCCCCACACTGGAACACAGCATCCTTTGTCTCCGGATCAGCGGAAAGATAAAAGCTCACCCGGGCCGTGCCGTCATCCGGGGGAAGTTCAGGAAGAATGTCAATAAACATCCCCTTGGTTTCCTGTTCCGTCAGGGGGACATTGTCTTCTATTTCAATGCCCTGCACACCCAGGTCATTCAGCATATCACTGATCAGGTCGATCGCCTCTGTGGTGGTTTCAATGGTGTATTTGATCCATTTCATCGTCTTCTCCTCAGCTGTCTTTATGGTAAATCAGATAAAGGGCAGACGAGCTTTAAGCCCGCCTGCCCCGTTCATATTACAGGTCAAACAGTCTCTTTTTCTTTTTGCCGGGTCCCTTGCCGCTGCCGTCTTCGGGCGGTTTTTTCCCGTTCATGGCGTCATCAAAAGCTTTCAACGCCGCTTTCTGATCTGCATTCAGCTTCTCAGGTACTTTTACGGTCAGCGTCACATAGTGATCGCCCCGCATGTTATTATTCCGGAGATATGGTACGCCTTTACCCTTCAGGCGGATACGGGTATCCGTCTGGGTTCCCGGCTTCACCTCATATTCCACCTGCCCGTCCACCGTATCGATCCGGACCGGGCCGCCCAGAGCCGCTGTCACAAAGCTGATGGGAACTACCGAGAAAATGTCTGTATCCTGTCTCTGGAAAATGGGATGACGGCTGACGTTCACTTCTACCAGAAGGTCTCCACGCTCACCGCCGTTCTGCCCGGGTTCTCCTTTCTCCCGGATACGAATGGTCTGTCCATCATCGACGCCCGGAGGCACACTTACCTGGATCTTCTTCCGGGAAGAAGTATACCCGGTTCCATAACAGTGCGGGCATTTTTCCTTGATGACCGTACCACGGCCGCCGCACTCAGGACAGGGCTGTACATTCCGCACCATACCGAACATGGACTGCTGTGTATAGGCCACCTGGCCGGAACCGCCGCATTTGGTACAGGTCTGAGGGGTCGTTCCTTCCTTCGCGCCTGTTCCGTGGCAGTGGGTACACTCATCCTTCAGGTTCATATTCAGTTCTTTTTCGCAGCCGAAAACCGCTTCCTGGAAAGTGATGCGAATGGATGTCCTCAGATTCGCGCCTTTCATGGCTCCGTTCCGGCCGCCCCGGCTGCCCCCGCCGAAACCGCCGAAACCGCCGAACCGGCCGCCGAACAGGTCGCCGAAAATGTCTCCGAACATGTCGCTGAAATCCGCACCGTTAAAATCAAAACCGCCTGCTCCGCCATTCTCGAACGCAGCATGGCCGAACTGATCATACTGACGGCGTTTTTCCGGGTCGCTGAGTACTGCGTACGCTTCGGAAGCTTCTTTGAATTTCGCCTCCGCCTCCGGATTATCCGGATTGGTGTCCGGATGATATTTCTTGGCCAGAGCACGGTAGGCTTTCTTCAGTGCGGCATCGTCCGCATCCTTCGGGACGCCCAGCACTTCATAATAATCTCTCTTTGTTTCTGCCATCTTTCAACCTCCCTCTGAATACGGGAACCGCTCCCCAGGGCGATCCCTAAGGGATTTCGTTTCTTTTTCCTCTGTCAGGAAACATGGCTTAAGCCTGCGGCAGTCTCCCACCGCAGGCTGATCATTGCACATCTGTCATTTTCAGCCGGATACGCAGCTGCCTTTACTCTCGTGTGAAAGCAGACACGCATGCCTCACTGCTCGTTTTTAGACCTCTTTGAAGTCCGCATCCACGACGTCGTCATCATTGCCGCCGTTGCTGCTGCCGCCCTGGCCGCCGGTAAAACCGCTGCCAGCCGCTCCGGGGTTCGGGCCGCCGGCCTGTCCCTGGGCGTTCTCATACATCTTGGCAAACAGCGCCTGGGCGCTCTTCATCAGCTTTTCCTTGCCGTCCTTCAGCTGCTGTACCTGAGAATCCGTCAGATCGGAGGCATTCGCAGTAGCTTCCACCACAGCCTTCAGGGCTGCCAGATCCGCTTCCACTTCAGACTTCAGCGAAGGATCCAGCTGGCTGCCGACCTCTTCCATAGCCTTCTCGGTCTGGAAAACGATGGCGTCCGCATCATTCCTTGCGTCGATACCCTCTTTGCGCTTCTTATCCTGCGCTTCAAATTCCGCTGCTTCCTTCACGGCCTTGTCGATATCCGCTTCGGACATATTGGAGCCGGCCGTAATGGTGATATGCTGCTCCTTGCCGGTGCCCAGATCCTTCGCGGAAACATTCACGATACCATTGGCATCGATATCGAAGGTAACTTCGATCTGCGGCACACCGCGGCGTGCAGGCGGGATTCCGTCCAGACGGAACTGGCCGAGGGACTTGTTATCCTTGGCGAACTGACGCTCGCCCTGCAGTACGTTGATATCCACCGCTGTCTGGTTGTCCGCCGCTGTGGAGAACACCTGGCTGTGCTTGGTGGGGATGGTAGTATTTCTTTCAATCAGTCTGGTAGCAATACCGCCCATGGTCTCGATGGACAGGGACAGAGGCGTTACATCCAGCAGCAGGATTTCGCCCGCACCGGCATCGCCGGCCAGCTTGCCGCCCTGGATGGACGCGCCGATAGCTACGCACTCATCCGGGTTCAGGTTCTTGCTGGGTTCCTGTCCCAGCAGCTGGCGGACCTTATCCTGCACGGCAGGGATACGGGTGGAGCCGCCGACCAGCAG
>CACZQT010000418.1 GCA_902783295.1 uncultured Lachnospiraceae bacterium | reverse complement strand
GGAGTCCCCCCGGGAGGGCCGTCTGGCGGAATCGGACATTGCCTTCGATCATTACGAGATGATCACCGCTGCAGTCCGCCGCATGGAGGGAAAGCTGGACTACACGGAAATCGCTTTTCCGTTTCTGGAGGATTCACAGGCTTTCTCTCTTACGGAACTGCGGGAGATTTATGACGCCGTCTCCGGAAAAACCTATGATATCGGCAACTTCCGCCGCTTCATCCTGACGCAGTACGGAGAGGCCGGCATCATCCAGGAACTTCCGGGTGTCACCCGCAAAGAACGCGGCCGACCGGCTGTAATTTACCGGTACACAGGACAGACAGGCGAATAAAGAAACCCGCGCGGTGCGCAGTCGGCTTTGCCGGCAAAATACTTTTTCGCGCGTCTGCGCGTCCACTGAATATATTTATCTCATAGGAAATCCGGAGAATTTTCCTATATAAAATCCTGAGCCAGGCTCCTTCAGAGAACCTGGCTCTTCATTATTTACACGTATTTATATGCGTTTTTCCGCCGCGAGAGCATGCCCCTCCAGGCCTTCGCCGTGCGCCATGCGGGCAGCCAGCGGGGCGATGGTTTTCGTCCCTTCCGGACTCATGCTCTGGTGGGTCAGTGTCTTCAGAAATGTCCCCACCCAGACACCGCCGGTATAGCGGGAAGCGCCGATGGTCGGCAAGGTATGGTTCGTCCCGGAGGCATAATCACCGAATACCTCCGCCGTGTTTTCTCCGATGAACAGGGAACCGTAATTGAAAAGCGCAGGAATCACCTTCTCCGGCTCCGCCAGATTCAGTTCCAGGTGCTCCGGAGCATAGCTGTTCGCCAGTTCCACAGCCTCTTCCAGAGAATCCGCCGCTGCCACTTCCCCAAAGTCATTCCAGGAACGTGCGGCAATCCCCGCTGTCGGCAGAGTTTCCAGTTCTTTCTCCACATCCGCAATCACGGCCTTCGCAAAGGCTTCATCCGTGGATACCAGGATTCCCTTGGCGTTCGGATCGTGTTCCGACTGCGCCAGCAGGTCCGCCGCCACAACCTGGCTGCTCCCGGACCCGTCGGCGATGACCAGTACTTCGCTCGGCCCCGCCACAAAGTCGATGCCGATCTGTCCGTAGCACTGGCGCTTGGCCTCAGTCACATACTGGTTCCCCGGACCTACGATCAGGTCTACCGGCCGGATCTCTTCCGTTCCGTACGTAAACGCAGCAATCGCCTGTGCTCCGCCAACGACGTAAATTTCATCCGCTCCGGCCAGATCCATGGCTGCCAGCGTTTTATAGTGGATGCAGTCCGTTCCCTTTACCGCCGGAGCACAGGCACAGATTCTCTGCACCCCCGCCACCTTCGCGGGCGTAATCAGCATCAGCGCCGTGGAAAACAGGGGATAGCCGCCTCCCGGTACATAGCAGCAGCAGGAACGGACCGGGATTACCCTGTGTCCCAGGAAAACCCCCGGCTTCGGGGAGAAATTCTCCAGATCAGATACTGTTTCCCGCTGAGCCCTGGCAAAGGCTTCGATATTCGCCCGGGCGTCCTGCATATCCGCCAGTTCCTGCGCGGTAAGCATTGCCCTGGCCGCTTCTATCTCCTCCCGGCTGACGCGGAGCAGTTCCCGGCGGCAGCCGTCAAATCTTTCATTGTAGTCCTTCAGGGCTGCATCGCCTTCCAGGCATACCCTTTCAATAATGCCCGTCACCGTATCCCGCAGCAGCTTCCTGTCTGCCGCCGTGCGTTCCTTCGCTTTTTTCAGGATTTTCATACTATAGCCCCCCATTCTCCCCATTTCTTACCTGTTCTTTTACCAAAAGACTGCGTTATATTGTAACGATATTTCCAAACCCCGTCAACCCATTCCTGCAGCCGTGCATACAATTTCGCATGGCTCTGTTTAAGTAACTGTTCAGAGCCTCATCCCGCAGACTTGCCATGCTTCGCATGTCATTCGCGCTTTCAGCGCTTCCGTCTGCGATTGTATGGCTCTGAGCAGTTACAAAAAAAACATATTACGTTATTGCAATTTATTATCCTTATGTGATAAGATTCGATTAACTCATACGTTTTCACATTCAAAAGGAGGTTTTCTATGAGTGAAACGCTTGTTGGCATTCTTGGCTTTCTAACCATCCTTGCCATCGTCTACATGCTGTTCCAGAGCAAGACTCTGCCCAGCATCGCTTTCATTATCTTCCCGTCCATTCTGGCAGTGATTCTGGTCGCCGGCGGGTATTACAAGATTGACCAGATCGGCAGCCTGGTAAAAGGCGGTTTCGGCAGCACCGGTCCCACAGCTGCTCTGTTCGTCTTCAGTGTTCTGTACTTCGGAATCATGAGCGACGTCGGCCTGTTTGATGTTATCATCAACGCGCTGATGAAACTGGTTGGCGATTCCGTCATCGGCGTCACGCTCATGACCGCTGTCATCGCTCTGATCGCCCATCTGGACGGCGGCGGAGCCTCCACTTTCTGTATTCTGGTACCCGCTATGCTGCCGGTATACAAAAAGATGCATATGCGTAAAACAACCCTGCTGAGAATCGCAGTTCTGGCTATGGGCGTTCTGAACCTGATGCCTTGGGCCGGCCCTACGATGAGAGCCGCCTCTGTTCTCGGCGTGGAAGCCGGTGAACTGTGGAGAACCTTGATCCCGATCCAGATCTTCGGTATTATCCTCTGTATGGCACATGCGGTTCTGGCCGGTGTCCAGGAAAAGGCCCGCGGTGCAGGTCTGCACGGAAAACTGGCTCAGCAGGAAGGTGAAGTTACTGTGGAAGCCGGGCAGGTTCCGGCGGACACGAGCGATCTGGCCCGTCCGAAGCTCTTCATCTTCAACCTGCTTCTTACCATCGCCGTTATCGCCCTTCTGGTATGGGATCAGTTCCCGAGCTACCTTCCCTTTATGCTGGGCGTGGGTATTGCCATCATGGTTAACTATCCCGGCGCTAAAATGCAGAAGAAAATCATCAACAGCCATGCCGGCCCCGCTCTGATGATGTGCTCCACTCTGATGGGTGCTGCCGTACTGATGGGTATCCTGGTTTATGGCATCAATGCCTCCGGCGCAGCTGCCATCGCGAAGCCCGGCGTAGAAATGGCCACGATCAGCGTAGTTACCTGCATGGCGAACATCATCAAGATGATCCTGCCCGCAGCCCTTGGACAGAACCTGCCGCTGGTTATCGGTATCCTTTCTGTACCGCTGGCACTGGCCTTCGATACCGACTCCTATTTCTACGGCATGCTGCCGATCATGATCGCCATCGGCGCCGGCTTCGGTGTAGAAGCTCTGCCGATCGCAGTTGCCATGGTTGTCTGCCGTAACTGCGCTACCTTCATCAGCCCCATGGTACCTGCTACCCTGCTGGGTATTGGTCTGGCTGACGTGGACATCAAGGATCACATCAAAGCATCGTTCCTGTATGTATGGGCTTTCTCCATCATCTGCATGATCTTTGCCGTCATCCTTGGAATCCTTCCGCTGTAAAAAAGTCCTTCGGGGGAGGCCTGGCCTCCCCCGTTTTACAACGGAATATAAAAGAGTGTGGATTCCCACAAAAAAGGAACCGCAGTGCCTGTGATATGCTACCCCCAAGTAGGACAATGAAATACAAAACCTACTTGGGGGTATTTCTATG
>CACZQT010000417.1 GCA_902783295.1 uncultured Lachnospiraceae bacterium | reverse complement strand
TCGCTACATACCAAGATAAGCCTTTTTCACAATATCGCTTTCCAGCAGTTCGGCGCTGGTTCCGGACTGGACGATTCGTCCGGTGGCGAGTACGTATCCTCTGTCTGCGAGTTCCAGGGCTTCTTTTACCTTCTGTTCTACTATCAGAACGGTGATGCCGGTCTGGCGGATCTCTTTCAGGGAGTCCATTACTTTATCTACCAGCACCGGAGCCAGGCCCAGTGACATCTCATCGATCATCAGGAGCTTCGGTTTGCACATCAGTCCGCGGGCGATGGCCAGCATCTGCTGCTCGCCGCCGGAGAATGTCTCCGCCGCCTGGTCTTCTCTTTCTTTCAGGCGGGGGAACAGAGTATACACCTGTTCCAGGGCATCCTTCTTCGTCGCGTCATCCTTCAGTGTATACGCTCCCATCATCAGGTTTTCACGTACGGAGAGCTTGCCGAAAAGCTGCCGGCCCTCCGGGACATGTGCAATGCCCATTTCTACCAGTTTATGTGCCGGTACGCGGGTGATATCCTGCCCCATGAATTCAATGCTTCCTCCCATGGGACGGATCAGTCCGGAAAGTCCCCGGAGAATCGTGGATTTCCCGGCTCCGTTGGAGCCTACAATGGAAACCACTTCTTTTTCCTGCACATCCAGGGACACATCGAAAACGACCGGTACGTTATCATAGCCCAGCTTAAGATTTCTTACTTTCAGCATTATAGCGATCCCCCAGATAAGCTTTGATGACTTCCTCGTTGTCTACAATGTCCTGCGGCAGGCCTTCCGCAATCTTCTTCCCGGCGTTTAGCACCACAATCCAGTCAGAGATTGGCATGATGGCTTCCATAATGTGTTCCACGATCAGCAGGGTGATGCCTTCGTCCCGCAGACGCAGGCAGAGATTCATGACGTCCTTGATCTCCGTCTGGTTCAGGCCGGCCATACATTCATCCAGCATCAGCAGCTTCGGTTTCGTCGCCAGTGCCCTGGCAATCTCCACGCGCTTCTTGTCGATAATCGTCAGGCTTCCGCCTTTGATGCCCTTCTTGTCCGACAATCCGGTCATTTCCAGGATAGCTGCGGCATCCTTCTGCGCCTGGCGCCGGCTGCCGGTATGCAGGAAAGCGCCTGTCATGATGTTCTCTTCTACAGTCATCTCCTTCAGGGTTTTTACCACCTGGAAGGTACGGGTAATGCCCAGCTTGCAGATTTCATAGGCGGGTTTGCCGGTAATGTCTTTTCCTTCGAAATACACCTTACCGGAGGTGGGAGGATAGTATCCGGAAATACTGTTGAACAGCGTGGTTTTTCCGGCGCCGTTCGGTCCGATCAGGCTGACAATGCTGCCATGATGGATCGAAAACGTAACGTCTTCATTCGCTACCAGGCTTCCGAATTTCTTCGTGATATTCTGGATTTTCAAAAGCTCATCCACCGGCTTGCTGTTCTCTGCCGGATTGTAAGGATTTACCCTGACCGCATCAGCCATTCTCCTTCCCTCCTTCCTTCTTTTTCAAAAGCCTTGCTTTCACCTTCTCCACGATGCCCATAATACCCAGCGGCTCCGTGCAGGTGATCAGAACAATCAGTGCGCCGAATACTACCTGGTCCAGGCCGCTGCCGGAGCTGCCCGTCAGACGCCGCATGATCAGGTCCAGAGAGTAGTAAATGACAGCACCGATGATCGGTCCGTAGATATTTCCAAGGCCGCCAAGCACCGTTACCAGCACGAAAATCATAGAAACGCTCATGGGGAATACGGTGATGGCATCAATATACTTGAAGAACTGGGCAAAGAAGGTACCGCCGATCGCCGCGATGAAAGCGCTGATGCACATAGCCAGCAGCTTGTAATTTCGGGGGTTGATGCCGATGGATTCCGCCACTTCGTGGCTCTCGCGGATTGCTTTCCAGTAAAAACCGATCTTGGAATTTTCCAGGGCTGCGCAAACGATAAAGACGATGACGAACATAGCCAGCGTGGTGAACAGGAAAGGAAGACGGTTCCGTACATCCAGGCTCAGCCAGGCGATCTTCCCCCAGGCGCTCTTCGGAGCATCCGGAATCAGGGCTACAATCGGAGTCAGGGCGATACCGTCTCCGGCTCCTACCCATTTCCATTTACTGAAAATGGTTTTCAGAATTTCAGCTACGCACAACGTGGCAATGGCGAAATAATGACCCTTCAGCTTGAACATCTGGAAGTTGATCACAAAAGCCAGAGCCGCTGCGATCAGACCGCCGACCAGCATCCCGATCCAGGGAGTGATATGGTAATACTGCAGCATGATCGTGGATGTATAAGCCCCTATGCCGAAGTAGGCTGCATGCCCGAAGGAAGTCTGTCCGGTAAAGCCGGTAATCAGGTTCCAGGCCTCTCCTACCATGGCGTAGATCAGGATATAAATAATTACGTTATGTACGTCCGTAGTATTGCCGATGGTCAGCGGTATCAGGATAAACGCGGCCAGCAGAATCAGCGCCAGCCTGTATTTTTTCAAATTTACCATCCGAACAACCCCCTTGGACGAATCTGGATCACGATCAGATAGATCAGGAAAACTACCAGATACTTATAAGACGTACCGATCAGGTACCCGCCCAGCGCTTCCGCCACACCGATAATCAGACCGGCATACAAGGCGCCTTTGATATTTCCGAAGCCGCCCAGAGCCACAATTACAAAGGCCAGTGTGGAATACAGAGCGCAGGCTTCCGGATAGATAGGGGTAAAACTGGCCATGAGGGCAGCCGCCGCTCCGACGCAGGCACCGGAAAGGCCAAAGGTTATGGCATATATCCGGCTGGTGTCGATGCCCATCAGCTGTGCGGCCTGTTTGTTCATGGATGTCGCTTTGATGGCTACACCGGTCTTGGTTTTGTTCATAAAAGCCATGACCAGCATCGTCAGCAGCAGAGCGCCGACTGCCGCCACCACATAGTCCTGACGGATATACATTCCCAGGACTTTAAAACTTTTATTGCTCACCAGAGGGTTGGTGATGTTTTTGTAATTGGCAGTCCAGAAGAACTGTGTAAGATTTTTCAGTACCATGCTGAGACCGAAGGTAGCCAGCAGGGCTGTCAGCCCGGACACCTTCAGCACCCGGCGGATGACAATCAGATATGTCAGTACGCCAAGCGCGAAAATCAGCACCACTATAATGGGAAGAGATATCAACGGATCCAGACCTACCAGGCTCCAGATCCAGAAGGCTGCGTACATACCCCACAGCAGGAATTCCCCGTGAGCGAAATTCACAATATCCATAACGCCCCAGGTAAGGCTCAGGCCTACGGCAACCAGTGCATAGACAAAGCCGTTCAGAAGGCCATTAATCAATATTTGTCCAATCATAAATTCCTCGTTTCTGACTCCCGCCGAGATAAGGAAAAGGGGCGGGCAGGAAAACCTGCCCGTCCCTCCTGCATTTCAAGTCTTATGCTGCCGATTCCTGATTTGCTTCTCCAACACTGCGCGGAGATTATTTCAGGGCAGGTTCGGAAGTGGTGTAATCATCGATCGGGAATACATCCTCATAAGCACCGTCGATCAGCTGGGTAACAACGGCAGGCATAACGTCGTTCTGGCCGTTCTCGTCGAAGTGGATCTTCTGGGTGATCAGATAAGGAGCTTCGAATTCGCTGGACTTCAGAACTTCGTTGATCGCTGCAGCATCCGTGGAGCCGGCTGCCTGAATTGCCTGAGCAGCTACGATAACGGAAGCGAATTCTTCCAGAGCCGGGCCATCGATATCCTGGCCGGTCTTAGCCTTGTACAGTTCGTTTACATAGGAGAATACAGGCAGCTTGTCCGCCAGAACAGCGGTGCAAGCCTGGCCGCCGGCGTAGTTGTTCACGCCCAGATCGGTCGCAACCTTCGCGAAGGAAGCATCCTGGAAACCACCGCAGTAGCAGATGATCATCTTCGGTTCAAATTCCAGGGAGCTGTAAGCCTGAGCGAACAGGGTCAGGTCGCCGATGTAGGAAGCCTGGAATACAACGTCGGCGCCGGATTCCTTGATCTGAGCTGCTTCGGTATCGAAGGAGGTAGCAGAGGATTCATAGGAAACGCTGGCAACTACTTCGAAACCGGTCTCGCCTGCATACTTCTGGAACATTTCGTCCGCATGGATACCATAGGAGTTGTTGATCCAGGCAATGGCAACCTTTTCGATGCCGGCATCATACTTCTCGTTCAGGTACTTCAGGAATTCAAAGAATTCAGCGGATTCCTGAGCATCGTTCGCAGCCACACGATTGAAGATGGAAGCGAAAGGATAGGTGGTGCCGTCCGTCAGAGATGCGGAAGAAGAAGAACCGCAAACCATCGGAACACCATATTCCAGAGCCATGGTAGCTACGGAAGCGGAGCATCCGGAGTTGTAGGCGCCGGTGATAACAACTACGCCGTCATCCAGCAGCTTGGCGGCTTCTGTGGTAGCCATATCTGCGCTGGCCTGATGATCCGCAAACTGCAGAGCTACTTTCTGTCCGTCCAGGATGCCTTCGTTCTTCGCCAGATCCCAATCCAGATCGTGGGAATTGTTGATGATGTCCTCAGCTACTTCCATAGCAGCCTTCAGGAATTCACCGGTGGAAGATCCGGTCAGAGGAAGCACGGCGCCGATCGGGATTTCGCCTTCAGCTTTTACCATGCAGGGTGCCATAGCCATTGCGCCGCAAAGAGCCAGAGCCATGAGCTTCTTCATCCAGTTTTTCTTCATAACGTCCTCCTTTTTTTCGGGGTGCACAGGCGACCTCTTAACTGTCTCCTGTTTCCGAATTTTTATTACAGAACTGAGTATAGCACACAATTCAGCAGATTGCACCTGTTTTTTGCAAAATATTCCATGTTTTTGTTATCATTCACAGTCTGTCTGGTACATGATCTGTCGTTTTGACAGCGCAGTGAACAGCACCCGTTTTTATCTACACAATAACGCAAACCCCGGTATACAGGCTGCGAATCCCTGTCCGCAGCGCTCTGTATACCGGGGTCTATCCGGCTTTCTGCCTTTCTCAGATAATCTCGTACCCCAGCATTTCATATTTCAGCCGGGAGCCTTCCACGATCTCTGCCGGCAGCAGGGCCCTGGCTACCAGC
>CACZQT010000416.1 GCA_902783295.1 uncultured Lachnospiraceae bacterium | reverse complement strand
TTTGTATGCGCAGAGAGGACGTGCAGGTATGTACGTCAAGCCGGGTGGCACCGCAGGAAACGGATTTCGGATCCTGTCCCAGCAACGCAAGTGTTTAGCTGGGACAGGATTTTTCTTTTAACAGGCTCCTGTTTCAGCGAGGGTATCTGTACACCGTTTTCGCACGCAGGCACGAGGAGACGTGCCGGAAGGGAGCAGCAAATGAAGGAAGAGAAGAAGCTTATGTTTCGCGGAGGAATCGGGATGTCCCTGATTCCGGTGGTCATCTATGTGTTTTTCTGCATGGTCCTGTTTATCGGCTTTAAGGCTTTCAATATGGAGGCTCTGGCGGTAGGAGGCTTCCTGGCCCTGCTGGTCGGGGGACTGTTCTGCACCAGCTATTCAGATTTCTGGGAAAGTGCCGTGCACGGTATTTCTTCGATCACGGCTGTATCCGTTGTCGTGATTCTGCTGATGGTCGGCATGTTCAGCTCGCTGATCAAGCTCTGCGGCCTGTCAGGCGGTTTTGTATGGATTGCCAACCAGGTCGGCATGCGCGGCGGGGTCTTCGCAGCCTTCACCTTTGTGGCGGCGTGTATTGTATCGACGGCGACCGGTTCCTCCATCGGCACCATGTTCATCGCGTTTCCGATTTTCTACCCTGCCGGGCTTCTTCTGGGCGCGAACTCCATGATGATGGCGGGCAGCATCGTATCCGGTGCGATTTTCGGCGATAACCTGGCTCCGATTTCGGATACGACCATTGCTTCTTCCTCCACGCAGCAGTTCAAGGACGGCCGCCCGGCGGATATCGGCGGCGTGGTGGCGAGCCGTATCAAGTATTCCCTGGTGGCCGGTGCCATCACCATTGTCCTGTTTATTCTGCTCGGTGGTATCGGAGGGACCTATCAGGGCGGCTCGGTGGACGCGGCTTCCAACCCGATGTCCCTGATCATGCTGATTCCGGTGGCTGCGATGCTGATTGTTTCCACGAAGACCAGAAATATCTACGCAGGAATTATGGTCGGCTTGTTCTCCGGTACGATTATTGGTCTGGCCGCCGGCCTGTTTACCCCGGCGCAGGTGTTCTCCAATGACGCCGGCAACAACGCAGCGGTCGGTTTCCTGATCGACGGCGTGAACAATATCCTTCCGACCTGTGCCCTGGTTATTTCCGTATTCGGAATTATGGGCGTGCTGAATGACGCGGGCATGCTGAATCTGATCGCTGACCGGATTCTGGAGAGCAAGGCTGCCAATACCACAAAGGGTGCGGAGCTGGTCTGCATGCTGGGTATCTCCGTTACCACGATTCTTCTGGGCGGCGTTACCAGTGCCTCCATTCTTACGTTCGGACCGATTCTGAACAAGATCGGGGCCGCGAAGAACATTCACCCGTACCGCCGCGCCAATCTGCTGGATGGAACTGCCAACAGCCTGCCTGCCATTATTCCGTTCCTGAGCGTGTTTGTATTTATCGGTTCGGCTCTGACCGGTCTTTCGCCGGTTGTGGTGGCTTTCGGTACTCTGTACGGATTTGTACTGTTCTTCGTCTTCCTGGCAGCCGTACTGACGGGATGGGGCTGCAAAAAAGAAGAGTAAGGAAATGTGCTAAGGAAGGCGCTTCGCGCTGCGCATTTCTCACAGGAAACGCTTTGATCAGCGCTTCCTTAGCAAAAAGATAACAGCCCGCCGCCGGACCGGAAACAGGAGATGGCGGCGGGCAGGTGAAGAGAGGAAAATATGGGGAAACATATGGATGAAGCAGACGACAGCTTTACGCTGTACGATCTGAAAGTAGAGGTAGTAGCCGGCGAAAAGCCAATGGTCTGCAGCCACAGGGTGGGGGATTATTTTCTGGTACAGGGAGAGAATCTGGTTTTCCCGGAAGGAACTTCCTTTTCCATGTATGCACTGAGTGCAATCCTGCCGCTGCTGCCGGCCAAAGAGCGGCCCCTGCATCCGAATGACTGGATGCTTTCGGACGCAGAGATTGCCTGCCCGGATCCGAACTGCGGGGCCCGTTTCCGGATTACGCGTACGGGGAAGAGAATCTTAAAGCACGGTGAGTGCACCGTAGTCCCCATCGAGTGAAAAGAACAAAGAGCCTCCCCGGAGGCAGGCGCGCACAGAGGAAGGTGCTTCGCACCGTGTGCAGCGCGGCAAGAACGCCGGTGGCGTTCTTGAATATTGCAAAAGATCGGAGAAGAAGATGGAAAAAAGAATTACACTGGAGAACGGATATTCCTTCAGCCGCGTGATCAACGGCTGCTGGCAGCTTTCAGCGGAGCACTGCCTGATCGGGAAACTGGATTATGACGATGCCATCCGGGCGTTCCACAGCCTGGTGGAACAGGGGCTGACTACTTTCGACTGCGCGGATATCTATACCGGTGCGGAGGAAGTGATCGGGCGCTTTGTACAGGATCTGAAGGGCAGCGGGCATTATCAGGAAGAGGACATTCAGGTTCATACCAAGTTTGTCCCGGATAAGGACGTGCTTCCGGTCATCAACATGGAATATACGGAAGGCATTGTGGACCGTTCCCTGAAACGGATGCATCGCGAGGCACTGGATCTGGTGCAGTTCCACTGGTGGGATTACAATGTGCCCGGGATGCTGGAAACTGCCTTCGATCTGGTGAAGCTGCGGGAAAAAGGAAAGATCCGGAATATCGGCATGTGCAACATGGATACCGAAGCCCTGAAGCTTTTTGTGGACGCCGGTATTCCGGTGGTCTCCAATCAGGCGCAGTATTCCATCTTTGACCGGCGGCCGGAGCGCACGCTGCTGGATTACAGCGAGGCGCATGGAATTTATACGTTTGCCTACGGAACACTGGCCGGAGGCTTTCTGGCGGAACGCTACATAGGCAAAGAGTATGAAGCGCCGGAAACCCGTTCCCAGGTGAAATATATGCAGATCATCGAAGATTCACTGGGCTGGGAAGGGATGCAGGCGGTACTGCCGGTCCTGAAGGAGATCGCGGAACGTCATGGCGTCACGATTCCCAATGTGGCGGTGCAGTATATCCTCCGGCAGAAAAGTGTTGGCGCCGTGATGGTGGGCACACGCAATTCCCGCCATGTGGAATCCAATCTGAAAACGCTGTCTTTCGATCTCTCGGAAGAGG
>CACZQT010000415.1 GCA_902783295.1 uncultured Lachnospiraceae bacterium | reverse complement strand
GTTTTTAAACGATGCCGTGAAAGTGGATTCTCCCGCCGTCACGCAGTCCGCCTTTTTCAGCACTTCTTCCGACGTATTCACCGTCTCGGTCTCGACATGGGACGAATCCCTTGCGCAGACACGCCGCGCTTTGACTGTCTTGTTATCTTTGCTCCAGGTATAGACAGGAGACTTCCAGTCATGTGCATCCGGATCCGGATCCAGCTTCTCTGTTTTTTCCGTGAAGCAGATGGAACATTTCACATGTCGTTTGGAACCGTCTGTGCAGGTGGGTTCCTTATAAGGCCCTGTCACCTGCCAGTCGTGCTCGTGGTCAGCCGCGTAAATCAGGGCCTGGAGGGTGATATCTTCGTCCGGCATCTTGTAGGATTTCGGCAGAAGTGCGCCATCCTTGAGCCAGCGGCAGACCATTCCCTCCTCCAGTTTCGGTTCATACAGCTTCAGTTTTTCACCGACAGGCTCTTTTGTCGTAGTCAGCGTCTTTTTCCCGTTCTTCCAGGTAACCGTCTTATAACGGTACAGGGTTCCGTAGAGCATCAGGTTCTGATCCGGCATGGTGGAGCTTTCCGTAATGCGTTCGCCCGCAGAAGCAGCGCCGATCCTCCAGAACAGTTCTTCGTCTTTTCCTGCGCCGGGGAACGGGCATACAGGCAGGATCACATCTCCCGTACGGATAACAGTGGTAATCTGTTCTCCATTCAGGATCCAGGTAATCGTATGCTCTTTTCCGATAAATACCGGATACAGGACCAGATCGTCATCCGGCATGGTCTCATAGATCTCTCCATCCTCATCGGCCCAGTAGTCCAGTTCATATCCGGATCTCCTTGCCGTTCCGGGAGGGACAATGGGATCGCCGGGCTTGACTAACGTCTCCTCGCTTCCGCTGTCGAACATCCACGTAACTTTCCGGGTATACGGGGTACGCTCCACAAAGATGTAAAACCCTTCCTCAGGCACTATCGTGGTCTCTGTCAGCGGCTCCCACGTGGAGCGGTCCGGAAGGACCTGCCGATACTGCCGGATCCCGTATCCGTCCCGGAGTCTGGAACGCACGGCGCTGGAAACGCTGGAAGCCGGTACGATCCACGTTTCATATGAGTACGCTTTATCGGCCGTAAGCTCGTGCAGGGAATCTGTCAGATAGTCCATCACAGGCAGGCCTTCCGGCATGCTTCTGTCCACAGTGCCTTTCCCGACCTGTTCGCCGTCCGCCGTATCCAGAAGCAGCCAGTGGGAATCCTGCATCTTCCGGTTATAGAATACACGTACCCTTGTTTCTTCACCGGTGCCGAGGACAGCATAGCTCGCATCTCCGGGCAGAGCCCACAGATACCCTTCCGTATCCTTCAGTACCTGGCTCCTTGCAGAATTGGCCTGTTTGTACGCCGCAAGCTTTGTCTGGATCCCGTCATAGAATGCCTGAACATCCGGATCATACGGGATTGCCAGGAATGCCCGTTCATAATTCGGCGAGGCGTCAAACACCTTATAGTCGGCAGGAACCGGCAGAATCATCAGATCAAAGGTTTTGCCGATTGGCTGTTCACCGGTTTTCTCATACATCCGCAGGAGATCTTCCTCGGAGGCGGCCGCCAGCTCACTGATATTCGCAATCTTTTCATAGGGATCCTTCTGTTCATAGGTCTCTATGATAATGTCGGACGGCGTCCCCTTCCAGTGCAGCTTCACGGTTCGTGAAATGCCTTCTTTCTGAAGGCCGAAGCCCATGCCGTAGTTCATCCAGCCGGATACCTTGTCATTCTCGTCGAATGCACTCTTTACGCGTTTCACATTGTCATTATGGAAGGTGAATTTCATCTCTGCCCAAAGCTCGTCATCCTCTGCGGTATGGGGCTTCGGATAGATCCGGTTTGTTTCCGGATCATACAGGAATGAAGAACTGTACAGCGAATGGCCGTCTTCGTCCGTATCCATAATCTCCACTTCAAAGAACTGCTCATCCTTCTGAAGGACTTCCTGGCCCATGGACCGGAACGCGACATGGCTGCCTTTGACGGAAAACGGTGCGTCCATATCGTGGTCTTCCGTCTCTCCGGAATCCACTTCCATGGCAAGAACCTTCAGCACCTCTTTGTTCAGTTCCTGGTATTTTTCACCGGTGATATCGTAGTTCAGGGCCTTTTCCTCATCCTCTTCGATGGGATTCATGTCCACAAAGACGCGTTCTGTCCCGAGCGTCATGATAGGCCAGGAGAAGCCGACGACTTTTGCCTCCGCTTTCAGGGCATCGTCCCCCAGCTGCGCCTTGACCCCCAGTTCTGCAAACAGGCTGACCTCCACCAGCAGGGTGCCCAGGGTTTCATAGTTCCAGCCCTTTCCGTATGTCCAGCCTGCACTGAAGATAAAGAAACCGTAAAATTCAATCTGCACCCCGATTTCCAGTATGGCGCCAACCGAATCCAGCTTCGTGGATATTACCCCGACACGCAGGTCAAATTCCACGCTGGCTTTCAGGCCGATCTGCCCGAAGATATAGAAATCAAAGTTGAAGTGCGGCGTCTCCAGATCCATCGTGTTTGTACTCGAATCAAAGGAGGGAATCTCAATGGTGATGGAAGTCTGCCTGGCCACCCCGAATTCCATGGTGGCGCCGATCATAACGTTGAGCTTCCACGCCAGGATGAAATTGATCCCCAGTGTCATTTCCGCCACACCGATGGTCACAAGCGCGACCGGTTCCAGCAGCGCTTTTTTGTAAATCGGGATATATTCCGCGCTGTTATCCAGGAACGCCTTATACTTCGCGTAATACTTATCGGAGGCGCTTCCGCCGATACTGTCGCCGGAATCCCTTTCGCCCTTTTTCTGCTGTTCTCCGTTCTCCTTTACGGAACCCTCCGTGACAACATTTTTGATCTCGTCGACATTTTCGATAAATCCGCCCAGATCCTTAATGCGTTCTCCCCAGATAGACTGGCTTGTCGAGCTGCCGCTTTTCCGCTCCTCGGAATCGCCGAGGAACTCGTCGACCACATCTCCGAATTTCTTCTTATCCGTTTTCTGTGCCTGAGTCTGCACGGTTGCATTCACACCGACGCCGGTATAGAGCCCGGCATTCAGCGCACAGACAATTTCCCAGCCCTCCGGATAGTCAAAAGGCAGACCGACCGAACCGCCGTCTCCCCATTTCGTGCTGCAGTCCAGGCTGGCGCCGAGTGCAATCTCCAGTTCGAACTGGACCTTTATATCCATCCGGATCTGGGATTTTTCTCCCGCCGCTTCAAATTTGTACGAGCAGCCGGTGCCATACGAAAACATAAGACGAAGGCCGGTACCATCGAAGTGCTTCAGCATGAAGGAAATCTGGGAGGTAGTTGTCGGCTTTGAATCCCATTCCAGCGTCCCGGCAAGCCTTCGGATTTCTTCCAGGGAAATCTCTTCCCCGGTATCGGTCTGGAATTTCATATGCTTTAATGCATCTTCATATTCCGTATTCTTGAGTTCATAGTCTTCGGCCATGATGAGGGCCGTGATGTAATTCTGCACATCCTGGAAAGCGCCTTTTGCTTCCAGCTCTTCACGTGTACTCGCTTCGAGCGCCTGCAGATCCTCCTCCGTGAGGGGCAGCGCGATATTATCCATGTGCTGATAAAACCCGGCGGCATCCATCATTTCCGCCCGGTCCATCACCGTGTAGGACAGCTCCATGCCGCCTTCAACAGGATGGATCTCGGTAATCTGGCCGTATCCGGTCACAGTTCCGGCTTCGGGTCTGGCCGGATCCGGAATATAGGCGGTGATCAGATCCCCAGGCTGCACTACGGTATCCGCATCCAGTCCGATTCCGGAATAGCGCAGGTCGGAAAAGTCCAGCTGCTCCACCGGCACTACCATCGAGCCGCTGCCGAAATCTCCGGCATCCGGTACGGGAATATTGTCCGGTGTAAAGACAACCTCTTCCATTTCCGGCATGATGTAGGCGTACCGGCCGCCGCCCAGGTCTTCCGTGATCTTCACATAGGTCACAGGAGCAGAACCGGTCATGCCGAAGGTATCCCGGAATTCCAGGCCCGGCTCGTGAACATAGGCGATGGTACCGACGTCAAGAAGTTCAGTCCCAAGATAGGTCATCTCCCCGGATCTCTCGTTTTTTACGGCTTCCAGATCACCGTTCGTATCCTGACTGATCTTCAGCAGGCCCCCGCCCAGGTCGATGCCTTCCACTTCGTCTGAAGGGATATCAACCACATGAGGTGCCAGCTCCATATGATTATAGTTTTCTTTGTGTATGGTAATGTTGTAGAAGATAATCTTCTCCGGCTGAGCCTCTCCATCCTGCCAGAAGCGCACATTCTCCGTGTCCAGGATTTCCGCCTGATGGCTCCTTCCGGCGCTCCATTCACCGGTATCCGGCATAATGCGCCAGATATCGGGGACAGGTTCGTCCGGGGCAATCGCAGCCTGAAGGAGTTCTTCCAGCGACGTATATTCTCCGTGGAAGATCTGCAGGATTTCTTCCGGTTTCTCATCCCCGGTATATCCCAGCTGCACCAGAATGTCCCGAAGGATGAGGGCATCCAGCTGTGCCAGTTCTTCCGGAGCATAGTAATACACCAGTTTCCTGACCTGATACTCGTCAAGCCCCGCTTCCAGCAGGGCAGCCGCGAGTACAGGCTCTGCAGAATCTGCCGGAGCAGCTTCATCCGATGTTCCGGCTCCCTCTGTCGTTTCTTGTTCCGGTGCATCCGGCTCTGTCCACAGCGCTTCATCCTCTTCCGGTGCTGCTTCCCGGGACTCTGCAGCCTCCGCATTTTCTTCTTCCGCGCTTTCAGCCTCCGGAGCTTCTCCGGCACCTTCGGCAGCTTCCGGCTCCAAAAAGCCCTTCAGAATGGATTCCGCTGCCAGACGCTGTTCTTCCTCCGGAACCAGCCTTGCCAGATCCGGTGCCTGAGGCGTAAGAATAAACCCGATCTCCGGTTCCAGCTTGCCGAAATCCCGCAGTATGACCTTTTCACGGAGTTCGTCTTCCGTCAGATTGTTGGCGGCAAGGAGCATTTCGAAGTCTTCCGGCACTTCCAGTGCGGAGATATAATTCGCCGTCCCCTCTCCTTCTTCCACAGCAGATCCAAACCGGGGATACAGCGTGATGTTCTTGTCGATCACATCACGGGTAGACGCAGGATGCTGCAGCTCTTTATCAAAATACCACCCCAGGAAAACGTATCCGTACAGCTTAGGTTCCGGAAGGGATTGGATCAGAGTTCCTTCTGCGACCATCATTGTCTCCGGAAGGTC
>CACZQT010000414.1 GCA_902783295.1 uncultured Lachnospiraceae bacterium | reverse complement strand
CATGGCTCATTGGTCAAGCGGTTAAGACGCCGCCCTCTCACGGCGGAAACAGCGGTTCGATTCCGCTATGAGCTAGGACCATGCATTAAAAAACTGAATTTGGCTCATTGGTCAAGCGGTTAAGACGCCGCCCTCTCACGGCGGAAACAGCGGTTCGATTCCGCTATGAGCTAGGAAAAAGCAGAGGAGGCATCCTCTGCTTTATTATTTGAAGCAAAGGAGGCATCCTCTGCTTTATTTTTTTATGAAAAAATGCCGTTGAAGTTTAGAATCATTTGTGGTATCGTAAGAGAAATGATTTTTCCGCGAAAGAGGAGAGAAAATGACGATGGATAAAATAGATCGAAAATTGCTCAGGCTTCTTCAGGAAAACGCCCGGTATACATTAAAGCAGCTTTCGGAGAAAGTATACCTTTCCTCCCCGGCCGTTGCCGCGCGAATTGAGAAGCTGGAGGAAGAGGGGATTATTACAGGTTATCACGCGGATGTGAGCCTGGATAAAATGGGGTTTCACATTACGGCTTTCATCAATCTGGAAATGCCGCCAAAGCAGAAAGCCACTTTCCTGACATATATTGCGGAAGTACCGAATGTTATTGAGTGTGATGTGGTTTCCGGCAGTTATTCCGTTCTGATAAAGGTCAGTTTTCCTTCGACGACAGATCTGGATCTGTTCATCGGCCAGCTTCAGAAGTACGGACATACGGAAACGCAGATCGTTTTTTCTGTCCCGGTGCCTCACAGAGGGATTGTGATTACGGAAGAGAACTGACATAGCCTGTGAAAAAAATCTGAATTGACAGAATACAGTTTTGAGGGACGTAAAATGTCCATTTGCATCTGTTGACTTTCGTTTCGATTAGTGGTATAATCCAATTGATTTCGGTTGATCGGGCAGGACTGTGTCCTGAGAGCATAATCAGGGATTATCGACTTAGGAGGAAACGGGGAAAATGGATAAGGGAGGTTATGGGAAATGCTGCCGTGTGCTGGATCTTTATACACGACTCATGAATGGGGAAATGATCGTAAAGCGCAAGGCAGCCGAAACCTATCGGATTAATGAAAGGTCCGTTCAGAGGGATATAGACGATATCCGCGCATTTCTGGACAACCGAAGGCTGTATGAGCCTCAGGATAACCGTTATATCATTTATGACCGCAGTCGCAAGGGCTTCGTCATGCAGGGCAGGGGAAACTGATTTCTCCCCCCCGCAGGGGAGGCCTTTTTTCGTGTGGAATACAGCCGCCGTGCACACTTGATGCAGCGGCGGGGAGAGGGTTCTTCAGGATGCGTTTCCGGGAGCAGAGGTTTTCAAAAATCATCAAAAAAATTTTTTAAAATGACAGACCATGTCGTATATGCCTGATATAATAAGTGCAGGCTTTGTTGAGAAGAGGTGCCATCCCCGCTCAGAAGATTATCCTTCCGGCATTTCTTCCCAGCAGAGCCTTTTCTTTTGCCTGTAAGCCTCTGATACGGGAACGTTCCGCCCACAAAGTCCGCCTGCGCTCCCCGCATGAATGGGAGGGCGGGGGAGTTGACGTCCGCTTGCGGACTTTGTCTGTGCTATACTCAATGTTTTGTAATTTTTAGTTCACAAAAAAGAAAAGATATGGTATAATCCCGCTGAAGCGGCTTCTGCCGCCAGCATTCAATATATTGTGAGCAGAAGGACAGAGGTCCTTCCTGCGCTTTCCCGTTTGGGAGAAGGGAGTATTGCCATGGGACTGATTCAGGCTGCACTTTCCGCTGCGACGAGCACACTGGGCGACCAGTGGAAGGATTATTTTTACTGCCCCTCTATTCCGACAGACGTTCTGATGGTGAAAGGCGAGAAAAAGGTGACCGGCCTTTCCTCCAACCGTTCCGGAAGTGAAAACATTATCACGAATGGTTCCGTGATCGCTGTCAATGAAGGCCAGTGCATGATCCTGGTAGACCAGGGAAAAGTGACAGAGCTTTGTTCTGAACCCGGAGAATTTGTATATGACAGTTCTACGGAACCGTCGATCTTTGCATCTGCAGATCTGGCTTCCAATATAAAGGAAGTATTTGCCAACATCGGGAAGAGGATCACATTCGGCGGACAGCCCGCGAAGGACCAGAGAATCTATTTCGTCAACATCAAGGAAATTATGGGCAATAAGTACGGAACACCCAACCCGGTGCCCTTCCGCGTAGTTGACAGAAATATCGGCCTGGATGTGGACGTTTCCGTGAAATGCTTTGGTGAATACAGCTATAAGATCACAAACCCCATTCTGTTCTATACGAACGTGGCGGCGAATATTTCCGGCAGCTTTACCCGGGCGCAGATCGACGGTCAGCTGAAGAGCGAGCTGCTGACAGCTCTCCAGCCCGCTTTTGCCAAGATCTCCGAACAGGGGATCCGTTACAGCCAGCTGCCCGGCCATACTTTTGAGATCGCGAACGCGCTGAACGAAGTGCTTTCCGCCAAATGGGCGCAGCTGCGCGGCATTGAAATCGTTTCCTTCGGTGTTTCCGGCGTGAAGGCTTCGGAAGAAGACGAGGCGATGATCAAGGAACTGCAGAAAACGGCTGTATACCAGAATCCCACCATGGCAGGTGCTGCCCTGGTAGGCGCACAGGCGGAAGCCATGAAGGCAGCTGCTTCCAATACAAGCGCCGGCCCGGCTATGGCATTTATGGGTATGGGCATGGCACAGCAGGCAGGCGGGATAAACGCCCAGAGCTTCTATGGGATGGGTCAGCAGCCTGCAGCACAGCAGCCTGCTCCGGAAGAGTCCCCGAAGATGCAGGCCGGCGAAGGTTCCTGGACCTGCAGCTGCGGCGCAGTGAACATCGGAAAGTTCTGTTCCGAGTGCGGTCAGCCGAAGCCGGCGGAAGTAAAGGGCTGGAAGTGCAGCTGCGGTACCGTGAACAAAGGACGTTTCTGCATGGAGTGCGGCCAGAAGAAACCGGAAGGCGCCCTGCTTTACCGCTGCGACAAGTGCGGCTGGGAGCCGGCGGATCCTGCAAACCCTCCGAAATTCTGCCCGGAGTGCGGGGATCCTTTTGATGACAACGACAAGGTTTCGGAGTAATGGCAGGGTCAGCCCTGTGAAGAACGAAGAAAGAAACCGAAACCCGAATCATTGAGGGTGAAAAATATCAACATCCGGGACAGGGGAACGTACATGTCCCCCTGTCCCGTACCAGTCTTTTCCGACCCTCAAGAGGAGGATTTATTTATGAAACCAGGCAACAAATGGACAGCTGTCATCCTGATGGTGGTGATGACAGTCTCCCTCTGGCTTCCGTCTGTTCCTGCACAGGCGGCAGTCGTGAAAAAATCCAACGAACAGATTGTTTTCGAGTATCTGACAGGCACCTTAAAGCTGCCTTCTTCTGCAGCGTGCGGTGTGATGGCGAATATCGAGCGGGAATCCGAATTTAACCCCAAAACCTCGGGAGACGGCGGATCCAGTTACGGAATTGTGCAGTGGCATGGCTCTTTGAAGAGTGAGCTGATCAGTTACTGCAGATCCAAAAATCTGGATTATAAGACACTGGAAGCCCAGCTGAACTTTATGGGCTATGAACTTCAGCACGGAGATTATACGAATGTGGGGCGTTATCTGAAAAATGTGCCGGATGACGCATATGGGGCTTATAAGGCAGGTTTTTACTTTTGTTATTATTACGAGCGTCCTTCCGGGTATATGAAGGCTTCCGTGTCCCGCGGAGATCTGGCCCGGCAGAAATACTGGCCCAAATACGGGCATAAGGGCGTATCGGATGTGCCGCCGGAACCGCCGGTTCTTTCCGGAGCATCGGTACCGGGGTATATGGAACAAGGCGCGAGACTGGATCTTACCGGTACGGTGACGTCCAATGTGGAACTGACACGGGTTACCGCCGGTTTCTACTATGTCAATGAAAATGAGGCCAGTGTTGCCTGGAAGGATCCGGAAGGTACCGTGTTCTCCCTGAAAGACCTGGCAGGAGATATCCATGCAGAAAAGCTGGAGCCGGGCAGCTATTTATTCGAGATCACGGCTTCCAACGCAGGAGGAACAGAGGTTCTTGTCAGCCAGACAGTGAACGTTCTTTACCGCATGACAACCCGTCAGGACGCCAACGTGCAGTTCCAGATGGTGGATGACCGCCGTCTGGTTCTGACAGCTGCAAAGGATGGGAATGGCCTGGTTCTTTCGGACAATCCCGGTGATAATGCAAGTTATTTCCAGGCCGTAGGACTGAGCAGCGGTTATTACTCCCTTCGTTCGCTGGCTCTGAATAAGTACCTGACGGCGGACAGGGACGGTAATCTGGGCTTCTCCGCCTGGACAGGCAGTTCGTACCAGCAGTGGCAGTTCCTGGCGTCGGCCGGAACCATGATGGTGGTTGTGCCCAGATCTGCGCAGTCAAAGCTGGTTTCTGTACAGGAAGCCCTTGAAGAGGGGGCAAAGGTGCGGCTGGGAGACGGAGCCCTGAACGAGCTCCAGCTTTTCCGGATTGAAAAGGTGAATGATCCTTCTCCGATTGAAAAGCCGCTGCTGCAGGTGGATACGGTTTCTCTGGAACTTCCGAAGACCGAGTATTCCAAAATCCTCGGAAATAAGGCTTTCAGCCTGAAGGCTGTCAGTGATGGAACACTGATGTATGAAAGTTCGGTACCGTCTGTTGCTTCGGTAGATGCAAACGGAAAGGTTACCATCCATGCCACCGGCCTGACAGAGATCCGGGTTACGGCCTCCGGGCAGGGGAAGCAGAGCCAGTCTGCGGTAGTCGTCGTAAAGGTCCGCCCGAAAAAGATGACCATTACCAAGGCTTCTTCTGCAAAAAAACAGAAGATTACGATCCGGTGGAATAAGGACGCGATGGCGGATGGATACGAAGTGCAGTATTCTGTAAGTTCCAAATTTTCCAAAAAGAAGACGGGGACTGTATCTTCCAAGGATAACAATTCGAAGAAGTGTACACTCAGCAAGCTGACCAGTAAAAAAGTCTATTATCTCCGGATACGCGCCTTTAAAACCATCTCCGACGGGAAACTGTACGGAGCCTGGAGCAAAGCCGTAAAAGTGACCGTGAAATAGACGGATGAAAAGCAGAAAAAAGGGAAAAAGCGTTTCGCCCCGGCGAAACGCTTTTTCCCTTTTTTCGTCATATCGGTTTCCGGTTTTACAGCAGCCGGATTCCGTGCTTCAGGGCATCTTCCGTCACATCGGCAGGCCATACGGAAACCTGGACTTCACCGATATGTGCCTTCCGCAGGAAGAACATGCAGATGCGGGACTGCCCGATGCCGCCGCCGACCGTGTAGGGCAGCATGCGGTCCAGAATGGCTTTCTGGAAAGGAAGGCCGGCACGTTCCGGACACCCGGCTTTTTCCAGCTGGCGGAGCAGGGAGAACTCATCCACCCGGATTCCCATGGAAGAGAGCTCCAGCGCGATGTCCAGAACAGGATAGTAGACCAGGATATCCCCGTTCAGCGACCAGTCATCATAATCCGGCGCACGTCCGTCGTGAGGTTTCCCGTTCGAAAGTTCATCGCCGATCTGCATGATAAAGACAGCACCTTTTTCTTTGACAATGGCGTATTCCCTGGCTTTGGGGCTCAGATCCGGATAGAGATCCAGAAGCTCCTGGGAAGTGATGAAAAAGATTTCCTTCGGAAGGATCTCTTCAATGTAATCATAATATACGGCCATTGTTTTTTCGGTTTTCTTCAGAGCGGAGTATACTCTGCGTACGGTCTCCTTGAGGGTATCTATGTTCCGCTCTTCGCGGGAGATGACACGTTCCCAGTCCCACTGGTCCACGTAGATGGAGTGGATATTGTCGGTGTCCTCATCCCGGCGGATGGCGTTCATATCGGTATACAGCCCCTCATGCATGGAAAAGCCGTATTCTCCAAGCGCCATGCGCTTCCACTTGGCGAGAGACTGGACGATTTCGACTTCGCGTTCTCCCTGTTCCTTGATGCCGAAACGGACGGGACGCTCAATTCCGTTCAGGTTATCATTCAATCCGGATTCAGGTGTGACGAAAAGAGGAGCCGAAACACGCTGGAGATTCAGCTGCTCTGAGAGGGCTTTCTGGAAAAAGTCTTTTACGGTTTTAATGGCTACCTGGGTATCGTGAAGCGAAAGCTCCGAATGATAGTGTTCAGGTATCTGAAGATGATTCGTCATGCAGGCAATTCCTCTGGCCGGGAAAGATCCCGGTTTCCTTTCTGAAGATTTCAGGAAATACTTCACAGTCGAAAAGTATAGCAGATGAATGGCTCTTTGAAAAGAGAAAAAGGAAAAAAGCTTGTATTTCAACGGTGCATATGGTACAAAAAAAAGAGTTATATGCACATTCGCCGTCATCACGAGAGGAAGAAAATGAGTAACGAAATCAACGGCAGAAAATACAGGGACAAGCTGTTCCGGGCCAGACTGGAAAAGCACTGGGGAGAACTGAAACAGCTGTACAAAGAGCTGTATAAGGATGAAGAGCGCTTTCATGAATATGTGGACCAGCTGTACTACTGGTACAAGGAACGTGACGAGGAACTGAAAGCCAGGGACGCGATCCGGGAAGCCTGGCCGGACTGGTATAAACAGAACGACATGATGGGCATGATGTTCTATATCGAGAATTTCGCGGGCAACCTGAAAGGGGTGCAGGAAAAGCTGCCCTATCTGGAGTCCTGCCGCGTGAACTATGTTCATCTTATGCCTTTCCTGGATTCGCCGGAAGGGCGCTCGGACGGCGGCTACGCGGTTTCGGACTTCCGGAAGGTCCGTCCGGACCTCGGAACCATGGAGGACCTGACCAGCCTGACAAAAGCCTGCCACGAGCACGGCATCAACGTCTGCATGGACTTTGTCATGAACCACACCTCGGAAGACCATGAATGGGCGAAAAAGGCGAGGGAAGGGGATGCTGAGGCCCAGGCGAAGTATTTCTTCTATGATGATTTCACCATCCCGGCCATCTATGAACAGACCGTGCCGCAGGTATTCCCCACCACAGCACCGGGGAATTTTACCTGGCTCAAGGATACGGAAAAATTCGTGATGACTACGTTTTATCCGTATCAGTGGGACCTGAATTATCAGAACCCGGATGTCTTCCATGAGATGATGTACAATTTCCTGTATCTGGCGAATCGCGGAATCGACATCATCCGTATTGACGCGGTCCCTTATATCTGGAAGGAGCTGCATACAAACTGCCGGAACCTGAAGCAGGTACACACCATTGTGCGGATGATGCGCATGACAGCGGAAATCGTCTGTCCCAGCATCCTTCTGCTGGGAGAAGTGGTGATGGCACCGGATAAGGTTGTACCTTATTTCGGCACCGTAGAAAAGCCGGAATGCCATATGCTCTACAATGTAACCACCATGGCCACTACCTGGCATACGGTGGCGACCAGGCAGGTGAAGCTGCTGAAGAAGCAGCTGGATATTGTAAACGCCCTGCCGCGGGAATATGTTTTCCAGAATTATCTGCGCTGTCATGATGATATCGGCTGGGGACTGGATTTTGATTTCCTTGCGCAGGACGGGATTAACGAAGTAGCACATAAGAATTATCTGAACGGGTATTTCCGCGGACTGGCCGGCTTTTCCAGAAGCCGGGGTGAACTCTACAACTACGACCCCGTTACACAGGACGGGCGGTTCTGCGGCACCACCGCCTCCATGTGCGGGATCGAAAAGGCCGGCTATGAGAAAAACGAAGCGGATATGGATCTTTCCATTCAGCTCGATGTGATGCT
>CACZQT010000413.1 GCA_902783295.1 uncultured Lachnospiraceae bacterium | reverse complement strand
GTGGTTTCCTTGAACTGGACTTCTTTGATCTTGGGTTCGCCCTTGTAGTAGTACTCGTTGGCTTCGTAGGTGATAACCTTGTTCTCGTAGCTGATGAACTTGTAAGGGCCGGCGCCCATGGGCTGTTCGATCAGGGATTTCTGCTTGGACAGATCGCCGAAATCAAAACCGAACTTGTTGTTTTCATAATCATACTTTTCAGCATCGCCATAGTAGTGCATAGGGGTGATGAATACGCCAAGGATGGAATATACGGCCGGAGCTTCATAACCGGCAGTGGTTACTTCTACGGTGTAGTCGTCCAGCTTCTTGATGCCGGCGATGTTCGGAACGCCTTCTTCGCCCATGGATTCATCCTTCGGGCCCCATTCCTTTACAAAGTCAAGCTTGGCATTGCCGGCTACGTCCGTGCCGTTGGCGGATTCGGTAGCGGCATAAGCTTCCACGTCGCCGCCGTAAGCAGCGTAGGTCGCATTGTAGTAATCTTCGATGGTCACTTCATCGGTGGCCAGATCAAAGGTCTTCTCGTCGCCGGTCGTCAGCACGCCGTCTTCGATGC
This sequence comes from uncultured Lachnospiraceae bacterium, assembly GCA_902783295.1. GTDB lineage: Bacteria > Bacillota > Clostridia > Lachnospirales > Lachnospiraceae > UBA3305. The sequence continues at coordinate 3,174 of CACZQT010000413.1, read as the reverse complement.
TGCCGAAGCCCCACATAACCATACCGAAGGCGATCTGCTTGCTGGGGCTTTCCTGGATCTCCTCAGGAGTCATGCCGGCATAATCCTGCGCATAGTCGATGTAGTTGGCCATAACATAGTCCACGATACCCTGGACATCAGCCATCCAGCCTTCTTTTACCAGAGCCCAGAAGCCTTCCTGCTGTTCCTGGGTCCAGGCATCCGCCTCGGTCCATTCATGATCCTCACCGGCAGCAAAGATTTCTTCTACCAGAGCGGTATACTTGTCGAAAACTTCACTGGTGGTCTGGGTCTGATATTCATTCAGGCCAAGGATGCCATAGGAAGACAGAGTGGTGGAGCCTACATAGGTGGGATCCAGATAGGTGTAGTAAGTGAAGATGATATCATCCGCAGTCACAGGCACGCCATCGCTGAAAAGCATGTCTTCACGGATTTTCGCGGTATACTTGGTGGTATCCGTAGCTTCATCATATACAACGCTGATATCAGCCGGCCCCTTGTAGAGGTAATCGGTGCCGTTATAAGGAACCGTTTCACCTTCAATGGCATTGTAGATGATACCGCCGGAACGGTCAGTCGTCAGGATAGGAATCTGGGTCAGTTCAACTGCATCCTGATCATATGCGGTATCCGCATAGAAGGGACTGAACTTAGCGGAGAACGGGCTGTAAGCCACTACCAGGGGCGTGCCGTTCCCTTCGGCTTCTGCTGCTTTTGCCACAGGGGCAGGACTCGCCATGGAAAATGCCATAGCAAGAGCCAGGAACATGGTGAAGATCCTTCTCTTCATTTTTCTCTTTTTCCTCCTTGGAAATAGTTTTATTATACACACGCAGGCGCAGGGCACTGCGCGGGAATAACCGCCAGGATGCAGCTGCCGGGAGTCCCCGGTTTTGCACATATATGAGATATATTAACACACTACACCTGTCAGTTCAAGGACAATTTCAGTTCAGCACCCATATGTATAAACAAGGACAGTTTCAGTTCAGCGCCTGCATGTATAAAATCAAAGAAACAGCCGCCGCTGCCAGAAAGCCGATTCCGGTCCCCAGAAGCGCTGCCGGCACATGAAAGGGCTTTTTCTTCTGCCTGGCAACATACTCATAATAATTTGCCGGATCGCCGGCTCGCTGTTCTTCCTTCCGAAACAGGCTGAACAGCCGGCCGGCCGCAAATTTCAGTGCATCAAATGCACCGCCCGCGGAAACCACCACGAGCAGCCCGGCCCCCGTCAGAAAAACCCCCGGAACAAACAAGGCGTCGCACAGAGTATACCAGAAGGCGGCAGGGGTTTCCGGCTCCAGCCCTCCCCGGGTAAACAGCAGGAAAAGCGCCATACCCGTGCCGATGACGGCGGGAAGGAAAGCGGACAGGTGACCGCCGCGGCCTCCCGCACCACTCCTTTCCTGCCCGTCCGGTTCAAAGCCGTTCCGGCTCATAGTCCCATCTCCTTCCGGTACTTTTCCATCTCCGCGTCATTGCAGTGAATGAAATGTCCCGGTGTAATCTCGCGGAGAGAAGGCTTATCCACACTGTAATCATGGGTTCTGGCCGGATCGTACACCATGCGCTTCCTTGTCTTTTCATAATGCGGATCCGGATACGGAATCGCGGACAGCAGGGACCTGGTATACGGGTGCAGCGGGTGGGCAAACAGATCCTCGGAATCCGCCAGCTCTACGATATGCCCGAAGTACATAACCGCAATGCGGTCGGAGAAATATTTAACCACGCTCAGGTTATGGGCAATGAACAGAATCGTCAGCCCCATGCGCTCCCGCAGGTCGTTCAGCAGGTTGATCACCTGCGCCTGGATGGAAACGTCCAGGGCGGATATGGGTTCATCCGCAATAATCAGGTCCGGTTCCATGATGATGGCTCTGGCAATGCCGATTCTCTGCCGCTGCCCGCCGGAAAACTCATGCGGGTACCGGTCCGCATGTTCACGCACCAGGCCCACCAGCTCCAGCATTTCATATACCCTCTGGTCAATATATTCCTTGTCCTTGACGCCACGGACCACCAGTCCTTCCGCAATGGTCTCCCGGACCGTCATCCGCGGATTGATGGAGGCGATCGGATCCTGGAAGATCATCTGCATGCGGGTCATGACATTGTCTTCCGCTGCCAGTTTCTTCTCAGTTTCATACCGCCTGGTTCTCGCCGCCGCGGCCTCTCCCGAAAGCAGCCCGATTTCCCGGTCATACTCTTCCTTCAGTTCCCTCAGGCGTTTCTGCCGGTACAGCTGCACGCAGCGGCTCTTTTCCGCAAAGGATTCCAGAGCGTGATCTTCCGCTTCGTTCAGTTTCCGCTTCAGTTCTTTCTTCAGTTCCCGGGCTTCCTGGTCCTTCCCTGCCTTTTTCAGAGCTGCTTCCTTTTCCCGGTATTCCTGCCGGATCTGCGAACGGAGCACCGGCAGGCCGTTCAGTGTAGAAGAAATCCGGAGACCGTCGAAATACACGTCGCCGTCGGTCGGGTCGTAAAGGTTGATGATCGTCCGCCCGGTCGTGGTTTTTCCGCAGCCGCTCTCTCCCACCAGGCCGAAAACCTCGCCCTTCCGGATAAAAAAGCTGATGTCATCCACAGCCTTCGTGACCACTCCGGCGCTCTTGAAATACTGCTTCAGGTGCTCCACCTTCAGAAGGACGTCCGGATCGTCAGCTCCCGGCATACTGCCGGAGGCCTCGCCGGTGGGTGTCCCGGCTTCGTTTCTGCCGGCACCTGTTCTGACTGCAGTCCCTCTTCCGTCCTCTTCTGCGCCGGCCCTGGCTTTCAGGATATGCCGGCTCATGTTCCGGCGCAGCAGGCTGCCTGCGATCAGCATAACTATGGCTGCAGCCAGCATCGGCAGGTATTTGGAAACCAGCGCCCAGAAGATGGCTACCAGGGCGATGGAAGACCGGCTGTCAGCTTCTGACAGGATATTCCTGAGAAATCCTGTTTCAACGGCTGAAACGCCGGCTCCGGAAGCCTTGGCCCGTTCCCGGAGCGCATCCGCCAGCGCGTTATAGCTGCCGTCAAAAGATGCACTTAACAGGAAGGCGGGAGAATCCGCCCCGTCAGAAGATTCCGAAGAAGGGGCCAGGACATCGCACAGTGCAAAAAGCAGGGAACCGTCTCCGCCCAGATTCTGATCCGGATATTTCTCCGCCAGGGTTCCGGCTGCCT
>CACZQT010000412.1 GCA_902783295.1 uncultured Lachnospiraceae bacterium | reverse complement strand
GAGAACGGCGAGCTTGCGGATGATACGATTTCCCGGATCATTAAAGCGCACAGGCTGATCACCCGGGAAAACAGCCCTGTCAGGAAAGTGGTGCTTGACCTGTCCTATAACGGCGGCGGCGCGACAAACGGCGCGGTGTTCGCCCTCTGCTGGTTCCTGGGCAATGCGCAGGTCTCCTTTACCGATCCGGTTACCGGCGCCGAATCCACCGTGTCTTTCCGGGCGGATGTCAATCTGGATCATCAGTATGACGACAGGGACAATCTGTCAGACCTGGATCTTTACTGCCTGATTTCTCCTGAGTCCTTCTCCTGCGGAAACCTGGTGCCCTGGGCTTTCAAAGCGGACGGACGCGTGACACTGCTGGGCAAAACATCCGGCGGCGGAAGCTGCGTGGTCCGGCGGCTGTCGACGTCCTGGGGAGGCTGCTTCCAGATTTCCGGCGCGCAGCGCGTTTCCTTTGTGAAAAACGGCGCGTACTATGATGTGGACAGGGGCGTCGAACCGGATTATTTCATCCGGGACTACAACAATTTCTACGACCGGCAGGCGCTGGTGGAATTCATAAACGGTCTCCGGTGAGCATTCACGGAAACTGTCCGCAGGACACACAAAGACGGCCGCGGTTCAGAACCGCGGCCGTTCCTGTCTCCCGAGAAGCGTCCCATGTCTCTTTATTCCCACTCAAGCCAATCTTTTGGATAAGTATTATTTCATGTATAATATGGCAAACGGCTGCGGCCTCCGGCGTTCCGGAGAACCGCAGCCGTATTGTGCCTGAATTTACCGCCGGAATCAAGAACGGTTCAAGGAAAGCCGGCCCGGAATATTAACGGTTTTCAAGGCGCAGCGCCCAATGGATTTCTTTTTGCGCCAACAGGAATTCCGATGCAGGAACCGGTCCGCAACTGCCGGTACCGATTCCCGCCTGTGCCCAGTCCAGGCAAAGGAACACATCTTTTTCCGGTTGCAGTTCATCCCTGTGCCTGGCATCGGTTTCCTTTTCCAAGTCGTAATGGGTAAGCCGGAAAGAAAACGCTTCCTTCGCGGTAACCGTTATCCGGTTTTCCCCATTGCCGACCATCAGGCATGTGCATTCCGTATGCGCGCCGGATTCCTGCGGGCGGATGTGCCTTTCCCGGCTGCCGTCCGCAACCTCGGAAAAGACGCCCCACCATGAGGCTTCATGCTTGTCTGAATAGCTGTCCAGAGGACCATATCCCCAGTATTTCACCTGATTCATCTCCGCCGGCATCTGCAGGAGCAGGCCGAATCGGGGCAGCGGAGGACGCTGTTCCGTTACCCGCGCCTGCGTTCTTATATCCAGGGAACCACTCCGGCCAATCATCAACTGATGATGGATCCGCATGACCGGAAAATGGCTCTGCCATCCGAGGGAAGAACGGCACTGGACAAAGATGCCTGCTTTATTCCGGCTTGTTTTGATTTCATAGACCCGGGGAACCAGATCAAAAAGATGGAAACGCTCCCATTGCGTCCGGAAAGGGCTGTCGTTATCCGTGGGAGCGCGCCAGAGATTCCAGCGAACAGGGGATGTAAGCAATTCCCGCCCATGCAGGACCATCTGTCCCGGAAGCCCGGTATCCTTCCGGATCCTGTATTCAAATTCTTTCCCGGTCACGATGATTTCCATACCGGTTTCCTGTACTGAGACCGGATCCGCACAGGACGCGGGAGACAGTTTGCACACCGGAAGCGGGGAAAGCCGGATCTGGTCAAAGCAGACCATTTCCCCCCGCTTTCGCCAGGCGGTATCATTCCGGGCTTCAAAAATGAAACGCACAAACAGCCCGCTTCCCTGTTCCTGCTCCGGAAGCAGGACTTCCTGGGAGCAAAGAGGCGGAAGATTCAGCACGACGGTTCCTCCGCCGCAGCGTACCCCGTTCCGTTCGACTTCATAGCGGCATGTGAGCCAATCTTCGGCAGCGGTAAAGGACAGGCAATTCCGGAAGATATAATGTTTTCCTTTCTTTTCCACCCGGACAGGGCGGTAAACCTGACCGATTTCCTCCAGACCGTGATGCGGTGTTCTGTCCGGAAAAACAAGCCCGTCAATGCAGAAATTCCCGTCATGGTTCTTTTCTCCGAAATCTCCCCCATACCGGTAAACAGGCGCGCCGTCCGGCTCTGTCCCTGTCCGGATCCCGTGGTCACACCACTCCCAAACGCAGCCGCCGATCATACGCGGGCTGGCATAGATTTTTTTCCAGTACGCTTCCGCACCGCCCGGCCCGTTCCCCATCGCATGGGCATACTCGCACATGAAATAAGGGCGTGATTCATTCGGGTTATCCAGGAACACGTCAATCTGCTGCAGGGACGGATACATGACCGAAACCATATCCAGGACATCGCTGCCTGTATTGGGAATCGGGGCATTTTTCAGCAAATGGATGCTTTCATAATGCCGCAGGCGGGAAGGATCCCGCTGCCGGACCCAGCGGAGCGCATGCTCAAAAGCCATGCTGTAACCGCTTTCGTTTCCCATGGACCAGAAAACCACGCAGGGACGGTTGATATCCCGCTCCACCATACGCCGGATCCGGTCCGCAATCGCTTCCTCATAATCCTTCCGGTTGGCCAGCAACGCGATTCCGGAGTAATCAAAATCATGATCCGTGGTCAGGGATTCTCAGTGTTTTCAGCCACAGATACATGGGAATGGTGCCGCCGCCGATAAACATCGTCACCATGAAGAAGACGGTCAGGAAGCCCCGGACCGGGAACTCCCGGCGGGAGAGCACAAAAGCGGCAATCATGGATACGCTTGTACCAATGGCGGTTCCGAGTATGGTATACAGGATCGTGTTCGCATAGCCGCGCCAGATCCGGGTATTGGAAAAAACGGCCTCATATCCCTGCACCCCAAATTCCACCGGCAGGAAAAACACGCGCCCCTGGATCAGCGCTTCCGGACTGGAAAACGAGCAGCTCACCACATACAGAAGCGGGTAGATGACCATGACAATAAAGATCCCGAGAAACAGATACACGAGAGAAAGATAGATTTTATCCCCCGCGGGAAGGTTTTTCCATTTGTGCAGCGAGCTTTTGCTCTTCATGTTGATCGTCATGGGCTGCCTCCTAGAACAGACTGGTTTCGCTGAACTTTCTGACGATGGTGTTCACCAGAATCAGCATGATGCAGTTGACAACGGAGTTAAACAGACCGACGGCGGTCGCGAAACTGAACTGTGCCTGCTCAATGCCGGTTTTATATACATAGGTCGCAATGATCTCAGAGTATTTATAGTTCACAGGATTCTGGAGCAGGTAAGCCTTTTCAAACCCGATACTCAGAATATTTCCCACGTTGAGAATCAGGGTGATAATTATGGTAGGCATGATACAGGGAAGATCCACGTGCAATACTTTCTGCAGGCGGCTCGCTCCATCAATCGCGGCCGCGTCATACAGGGACACGTCCACCGCGGAGAGCGCCGAAATATACAGAATTGAACTGTATCCAGCTCTCTGCCAGATACCGGAAATGATATACGACGGGCGAAAGAACCCCGCAATTCCCAGGAAATTGACCGCACTGCCTCCCATCCCCCTGATGATCGCGTTGATTACACCATATCGGTAGGAAAACATCTGAAAGATGATACTGACCACCACAACCGTTGAAATGAAGAAAGGCGCGAACGAAACCGTCTGAAGCACCTTTTTGACGGTTTTGTTCCTGAGCTCGTTGAAACCCAGTGCGAGAAGAATCGGAAACGGGAAGCCGATCACCATGCTTTCCAGACTGAGCACGATGGTGTTTTTCAGGATCAGGGGAAAGTTTGGGATGCTGAAAAGCTGATTGAAATACTTCAGGCCGACCCATTTTCCCCCCAGAATTCCTTTTTTGATGCTGTAATCCTTGAAAGCCAGGAGAATCCCATACATCGGCATATAGTTAAAAAGCAGAACAAACACAAATGGAATCATTGCCAGCAAATACAGCTGCCAGTACCTTTTCTGCCTTGAGATTGCCGGAATCAACGATTTCATAAGCCACCTCCTGCCAGGCTGCCGGGGCAACCATTATGAATCTGTAATCATTTTCCGGATTCATTATATTGGCTGAAATGACGATTTCTCAAGACACTGTTTTTGTGCGATTTGGGCAAAAAAAGTTCCATAAGGGGCAGAAATAGCGTTCCTTCCCCCTATGGAATCTTTTTTTCCGCGGTAAAATTCGTTCAGTTTTTCCTTCTTCAGTTTTTTACAGCAGTTCCACGCGCTTCGGAAGACTGCCGGGGCAGTCCGTGTCCGCATGAAGGGTAAAGGCGGCTTCGGAACGAAAACTGGTATAGAGCAGGCGGTACGGGTAAAATCCGGCAGCGAGACGCAGGACGGCACGGACGCTTCGCCATTCATGGGGTTCATCATTATCCAGGCAAAGACGGTTTGCCAGGAAGAACAGGGCTCCGTCCGCACTGCCCAGTTCAAAATGATAGGTTCCGCTCTGCTTTACCCGCAGCCATCCTGTCAGTTCTGCGTGAAAATCCGTCGTGCGCGGAAGAAGCGACGGATCCAGCGCGGCCATCCATCCGGTTTCACCGGTTTCTTCCGGATCAGAATGTATTTCCGAAGCGCTCTGCCTTCCTCCGCCGAACAGGCGGTAGCATACTCCTCCGCGGGTTCCCTCCGGAAGTTCCGGACAGGCATATGAGGTCAGATCTATCCCCGTGTTCTGTTCCTGATCTTCCGTAACCCGGCTGAGATATAAACCAAAGCCGGAGATCTGGGGTGAATCATAACTTCTGCGGACAGTCAGGCGAACCCTGTCCGAATGAACCGGCTCAAAACAGCGGATACACTTTCTCCCGGCAGCGCCTTTGTGTACCACTTCCCGGAATATCCCATTCTCCCAGACAGAAAAACTCCATTCCGCAATCCGCTGTCCGTCGCGCACATGTTCACGCAGCATGACCTGATCAAAAGTTTTTGCTTCCGGAAGAAGCAGATCAAAAGAAACCGTATCCCGATCCATATCCCAATCCGGACCGGCTTCCCAGTATTCTTCCTGGTTTTCTGTCAGGATCCGTTCCGCATGGCCGGGATTCGCTTTTTTATCAGTTACGACGATTTTTGCCCCTTCTGCCAGGCTGCGCCCGTAGGTCGCATCAATATATTGCCGGAGTTCCATGAGGCGCTGAATCTGCTCCCCGGGGATCCGGCCGGTCCGGTCCGGGCTCAGGTTCAGCAGCAGAACGCCGTTGTTTCCCACAGACTGGCGGTAAGTCTCCGCCAGCTGCCGCAGGCTTTTTACCTTCGAGGTTTCCGGGTTCCAGAACCACTGGTTCAGTATGGTTGTATTTACTTCCACCGGGTACCAGACCGCT
>CACZQT010000411.1 GCA_902783295.1 uncultured Lachnospiraceae bacterium | reverse complement strand
GAAAAAAAATGAGCGGAATACGAATGTTTTGCAGGATTGTGAAAGCGCGAAGCGCGGAACAATCCGTGGTATCAGCATATGTCCCAAGCCAGGGTCGAAAGCCTTGTCCCACGGCAAGCTTGCTTGCCAGAGGGACAAAGGGTTATCATCTCGTAGACGCAATTACCAGGAGGAGGTATGAACATGAAATACCTGCAGAAACTTGGCCTTGGCCTGCTGCTGGCAGCAGCGGCCGTTATGTCCGTTCCGGCAGCTGCATCGGAAGCTGAACCCGTGGATTTTGACAGCTTCACGGAAGCTCTGGCGACCGACTATTCTCAGGCAGCCCAGCTGCCGCTGACCGGCTGGTATTCCAGAACCTTCGAGGACGGCCGTTCCGTAAAGGTCTATTTCTCCGAAGAAACCCAGATCCGTACCTATTTCACTATCGTAGCAGTTCCGGACGGTGTGGATCCGGTGGGCTTTGTGGAGGAACAGGGCTGGACGAAAGTGGCGGATGTCCAGGGCGAGGCTTTGTTCGTACTGGAGCCAGGCGATGAAGGCTGGGGAACAGCGGAAGAAGAGGCGGATTATATGGCGGAAGCCATCGGGTTCCTCTCCTCCACCCGCAATGCCAACAACGTGGCTGTATTCAGCACCTTCGGGGAGCATTATGCAGCCGGTTACGGCAAAGGCGGTGCAGCCCTGGAACGGTGGGCGGCTCAAAATCCCATCCTGGTGATTGCGCAGGCCTATATTGACGGGGAATCCATCGGCTCAGAAGCTCTGGATGCCATCACCGGCGAAGAATACGACGGAAAGAACAGCAACGGGGATCTGACCGACGTACTGGAAGAAACCATCGCGCAGGTGGGAATCAGCGGAAAAATGGCCGCGAAGGACGTCCCGGTTCCTACAGCGCTGGTGAATTTCAGCGGCAGCGAAGAGCACTGGCTGGCTGCGAACGACTGCATGGAAGAGCCCATGGGCGATGAAGGCGCCTATGTCTATCTGCAGGATATCGATTCTGATGCGTATGCAACCTGGTATGCCAATCAGCGGCTGAAAAATGCAGGAGTGGATGCCGGCCTTTCCGAGGTGGTGATTGCGGACAAGGCAGACGGCGCAGAAATGATTTATCAGTGGATGTCCGGCTGGACCCGCTATGATGTGACCTTTACCTATGCCAATGCCCTGGGAGAACGCCTGAACTATCAGGATGCCCGCGTGGCGGCGCAGAAGACGGCGAAAGACGGCGTTGTGAAGAACCGCTTAAGTGACGGCACAGAAATTCTGGGAGAAGCGGATGTTTACCTGGAAGGCCATGGAACCGTCAAGGTCGGCGTAATCGCTTTCGCGGACAACAACGGTGACGGCAAAAACGATCCCCGGGAATATATCGCCTTTGTTCCGGAGGGATACGACGGAGAGCCGCTTCCTCTTCTGATGATTTATGCCGGAAACAGCCAGACGGATACCATTTTCATGGACTCCACCATGTGGTGGCAGGTGGCCGAACAGGAAGGCATCGTCCTGATGTTTGTCTGTGAGACCTATAATGCCGGCGGCGTAACCGTGAGCCATTACGACAGCGCAGAATTCTACCATGCGCTGATTACGGTGGCCAGAGAAGAACTGGACGGAACGTATGCCTGGATCGATTTCTCCCGGATTTACGGGTCCGGCCAGTCTGCAGGTTCCAACGCTACCCAGACTTTTGCGATTACCAATCCCGAATTCTTCGCGGCGGTCGGCTCCACCTCCGGCGCTCCCTGGTCCTATGAAGGAGCCGCCAATACGTTTATACCGGTGATGATGATCACCGGTCATACGGATGCCGGTGATATGGCACAGGGCTTTGAAGCCGAAACTCTGAAAAACTGGGGGAACTATTTCCTGGCGGCCAACGGAAGCGCGGCGAAGTTTACCGCAGAGGATGCAGAGGCTGTCTTAGAACTGGACAGCCGCCATCCGGAACTCTACAGCTGGGTGAATGAGCAGGGTATTCCTGTGGTGCAGTGGGCGAAATGCCTGCTCCGCCCGCACAACCCCTATCCGGGCGACATGCCGTATCTGTGGGACTGGATGAAGCATTTCAGCTTTGAAGTAGCGGAAGACGGCAGTATTGCCCGCTATTATTCCGAATCCGCTTTTACGGCGGACGATGCGGTAGAGATGGAAGCACCGGCTGCGGAAGAAGTGACGAATGAACAGGTGAAGAATATCCAGGCGACGGTAGGGCAGAACTTCTATGGTCACAAGGTCAGTTCCATCGTGGTGGAATTCAAGGAGGAGGTAAATCCCCTGTCCCTGGTGAACGCTTCCTATACTATATATGACCGCGGTTCCGCGACACCTGAGTTCGGTGAAGTGAAGCTGGCGGACGTACAGGTGGTCGGGCATACGGTTACTTTGACTGTGGATCAGGGTACCGAAAAGATCACCGACCGGAGCCGCAACGCCTTCGGCATGATGAACATGGCCGGCTGGTACATGGATTCGGAAGGCAACCTGTACTATGGCGCAGGCGGAAGTGCGGACCAGCTGGGCAACATCATTTACCCGAACGCGGCCGGCAAGACCTGCCAGGGCAGGAATCTGGACCTGATTCTCTGCCTGAACGGCGCACCTGTCCAGGACGGTATTTTCTCCACCGACACCAAGGGGAATTTCCTCTCCGATACGGTATGGTCCGAACCCATCATTGAAAGCGGTCTGGAGAAGGTGGATCTGCAGTTCGTGGATATCGGCTGGGAGGCGCCTGACTATGATCAGGTAAGCCCGAACGGGGAAATCCCCGTACAGGTGATCTGGCCGGAAGGCTATGACCCTGAACGTCCCGAAGCCTATCCTCTGATCAACTACTGCGCCGGCGGCGGTGTATGCTACTGGCAGGTTGCGGCAGATCCTGCAAAAGGAATCCTGGCGGATGCCAACAACCTGGGCTGCAATACCCTGTACGATACGATGTTTGTGGAGTGGGCGGAGCAGTTCCCGGAAGCCATCGTCATCAGCGTAAATAATCATTCCTACAATACAGAAAACGCTGCCCTGGAAATCAACAGTGTCCTGGACTTCGCAATCGAAAACTGGAATGTGGATCCGGATAAGATCCTGATCACCGGCAATTCCCAG
>CACZQT010000410.1 GCA_902783295.1 uncultured Lachnospiraceae bacterium | reverse complement strand
TCCTCGGGTTCTTCTGCCTGAACATCCGCCGCCGTATGCATCCGGCTTTGGTTATTTAGGGTTCCAGTGTCTTTGCCCCCTGGTTCCGCAGGGCTGGTCGATTATGTAAACAGTGGCGGGGCTACCGGCTTGCATCATCTCCTCTCCGCCAGGTATACCAGCTATTCTTCTGTCTGGCTAAACTCGTGTGTTTGCTCCCGACACGTTGAATTTTAAGGGTTTCTCAGTCCTCTTCCCATGACAGATCAGTAGAACTTTCGGCGATTTTTCTACTGATCAGTAGAAAAATGCGCCTTTGTTAGGGAAAGAGACAAAAAAGCCGGAACAATCAGGCAAACCATCATGGCAGTTTCCTGCCTTTGTGGTTCATCTGACTGCTCCGGCTTATCTCGTATGTTTAGGAACCCAACGGTTCCAACGGATAGCTCCTTCGAACAGGATCCCTCTTAACCCTGAGGTGGGTTTTTCCCGGATGATCGGCTATCGTTCTATGCCACCGTATTCAGTGGGATGCCGATCTATCGTCCGTGGGAGATTTACACTGCTTTACGTTTTTCCGGCGTTGGTGGGATGATCAGGCACTGTGTGCCCGGTCCATACAAAGCCTCCGCCATTTCTCCAAGAGACATTGTGTCTCTTGTTTCGCCGCTTTTTACCAGCGCTACCGGCTCCGTTCCCAGCATTACCCTTTCGCCAACTTTGGCACCAAGGCGTGGTGTCCGGATTTCATTGGATCGTTTGTTTCTCATTTCCATGTCACCTTCCTTGTAATGCTTGTCAGCCATACGCCACAGACGTTGCCAGGTAGTTAACCATCGGATGGGTAATCAGGAACAGTTCCAGTTTTTCACGTTCCTGCGTTGACAGATCCAGAACCTGATACCCGCTGTTCTTTCTTCCTATCGTAATATGGAAGAGGTTCGTGTTGTCCGGATCTTGCGAAAGCGTCGCGATTCCCGGTTGCTTCAGATACTCATAGCATTCCGGGACATCCGTCAACTCTTCAGACCAGGTATAAGTCCCTGCACGATACCCACGTTGTGGCACATCTGTCAGCTCCGAGATCCTCCACTCATTGCCGAATTTCTTTGCAGTTCGGATCTTCCCTCTGCGAATCCACTGACGTACAGTGCCGGTTTCAACCTTGTAAAGCCGTGCGTATTCCTCTACTGTCAGGAGGCGGCAAGGCATATTGATTACCACAAAAGATTGATCCATATGACCTGAAACAACTTCACCTTCATTATTATACTTAACCCATTTATAGTACTGCAGTTCAACTTTCCCGCCTTCACTGCTGATCGAATAGGAATACGCCCACCAGTCTTCCAGTCTGTCAAACAGCTTTGTGCGCCCCGTTTTTTCAATCAGGCTGTCAAACAGCTTAATCAGAACCAGATAATACGCAGCCGTATGTTCCCTGTCGTTTTCAGCCTCGCGCTTTAACTGATCGCGATGAAACTCCATCTCACTAATCAACTGGTCCTTATCCCGGATATGGTTTTCGTTGAACAGTTCAAGGTTCTGTTCCTCCGTTAGTTCTTCCGGCAGGTAATCGTCCTCATCAAAGTCCCCGTCTCGGTAGCCCATACTGCACCTCCGTCGTTTTGTACTGTCACGGTACAATCGTATTGTATCACGCACATATCTGGTTGTCAACACTTTTTGTACTGTCGCAGTACATTTTTACGAATTAACTTCTCGCAAGGCTGGAAACAATGGTCTCAAGCGCCAGCCGGTTTTGCGGAGACAGCTTTCTGATTTGCTGAAGAAGGGCTGCTTCCATCGTTTTCTGTTCGTAGAGCTGCACCAGCTTCCGGTACATCACAGCACCCATCTCAACCTGGCCGTTCTCGTATCTGGAGATCATCCGGAAGTCAGTATCCAGTTCTTCCGCAAGAGCCTCCAGAGTCATGCCCATTTCCTTACGCATACGCCGGATCTCTGTTCCCAGATCCCGAATATCGTCCTTCTTCAGCACTCTGTCTCACCTCCTTCCCGCCTTTATTATCCATAGGATGATTGTATTTATAAGTCGCGGTGACATCATGTCGAAATTCGCCGGAAAACGGAGCCTTTTCTGTCGAAAAAAGCCGGGGCATAACGATCAAAGCTGATAATCAGCTTCTTTTCGTCATACCCCGGCTCGGCGGTGGTCTACTTCGGACCCCTA
>CACZQT010000409.1 GCA_902783295.1 uncultured Lachnospiraceae bacterium | reverse complement strand
GGGCTGGAAGCCTTCCCCAAAGAGACAAAAGCATCCGTACGGAACCAGTCCATTGCTTCCTTCTGGACATCCGTCCCTTCATACCCATAGACCTTCGCCCCTTCCGGCAGATTTCCGAACAGAGTCCCGGAAATTTCCTGAACACTCTCCGGAATCACCAGCTTTTTCAGCCCGGTACAGCCGTCGAAACAGTAGTCTCCCATAAACCGGAAGCCATCCGGTAAAACAACCTCTTCCAGGGAAGGGCAGTTTTCCAGACAGCCGTCTTTCATCGTCTGGAAGCTGTCCGGGAAGTGGATCTCCGCCAGACTGGTACAGCCGCTGAAACAGCCCTCATCCATTTCCTGAAAACCATCCGGAAAGATCACTTCTTTCAGACTGGTGCAGTTCCTGAAGCACGTTTCTCCCAGTGCCAGAAAGCCTTCTTCCAGAACGACAGACTCCAGGCCGGAGCGGCCTTCACAGAATTCATCGCCGCAGGAAGTAATCCCGGAGCGGACCACAACTTTCCGGATCTTCCTCCAGCTGTCGCTCCAGGGTATGTCCGCATAAGCACCGCTGTCATCACGATAATACCAGTCAGACATATAAGGCAGTTCGCCGGTGCCTGACAGAATGAGTGTGTCATCCTCCAGCGACCAGGCGATGTTTGCCGTCAGCTGCCCGGATGAAACAGCCGGTGCGGCCGTCTCTGCGGAAAAAGCACGTTCCGCTGCTCCGGCCCAGAAGAGGCCGCCGCAAAAAAGCAGGAAAACAGAAAGCGCGAAATGTACTTTGGAATATTTCTTTTTTGTTTCTTTCATTCTTCCTTCCCCTTAAGTGAACAGGTCGTCCCCCTGTCCCATTCCGGTCCTTGTTCCGCAGTTCTACTTCTTCCGATACCAGGCAAAAATCCCTTTTGTCACTTCCAGGGTGCCGCGGTTCCATGAAGATAATTTCGTTGTTTTCGTCGTCAGAGTCAAAGTTTTGTTGGAGTTCAGGATCAGAGTACCCTTGCCCTCGTTCCCCCAGGTGTCCTTGTATTTGAAGGATACCTTCTTTCCGCGAATGGTGCCGGAAGTATCCGCCATATATATCGGAGACCCATTTCTGCCAAGACGTTCCAGGAGAAACTGTATTTTTCCTTTTTTGGTAATCTTTTTGATGGTCAGATAATAGGCGCCATGTGTGGATGTTACCTTTTTGTAACCCTTCACCTTTTTGCCGTCCGCATTCTTTACCGATTTCAGATAATAGATCCCGGCAAAAGCCTTATTGCTTATGTAAGAACTGACAGCTGCGTGTGTGGTGGTTCCGAATAATGTCACTGCACAGAAAACCACCAGCAACAAAGACCACATTTTCCGTCTCATAATTGTTTTTCCTTTCATGCATACTGGATTATAGAGGATCATGATAAATGATTATAGCAGACATCCATAGTCTTCTCAATCGAATGTGCTTTCCAGCCGGGCCAGATTTTCATCATCATGTTCTATCAAACGGGCCAGCCTCCAGGTCACTTCTGTCAGGATCTTTTTCTCGTTCTGCCCGGGTTCTGCCAGCGCATTCCCGGCGCTGACCAGGAAGATCCAGACCACACTGCGGACGGCCAGGGAACTTTTCGCAGAAATCTGCCGGTCATAAACCGCTCCGCACAGATAGACATACAAAAGCTGTACCAGAAGCTGTTCCCCTGCCGTCTCATACTTTTTCATCCACTCACCGGTCAAAAGCCTTACTTTGTCCTCTGCCAGGCATAACTGTTCCCACGTACAATCCAGCATTTCCTGCCAGCGGTCATCCCGCACAGGCAGTTCCCGGAGCAGGGAAAGCTCTGCTTTCAGAGTAGTCGGCACCAGCAGAGATACTGCCGGATCTTCCATCTCCGCCTCCCCTTCCTTCACTGCCATTCCTCCGGTCTGTTTCAGGCAGTCCGCCTCAGCTGCAAGGCGCGCCGGCTGCTCCAGGCCGCCCTCCAACGCAGACCCGGCCTGCTCCAGACCCTCCGCCAGTGCAGACTGGGCCTGCTGTCCAAGAACGGTTATCCGTCTCAGGCGCTCCGGGAGCGGCAGTTCCCGGTTCTGCGCGGTACGGATCATCGTGCTGCGCAGTTCCCGCAGCTGTGCAAACAGAACTGCGTCAAATTCGTCGAAATCATCCTCTTCGTCAGTTTCCCATTCTGTGAAGCGCAGAGGAGTCTCACGGAAAATCGTCATCCTCGCTGCTTCGGGGCAGGAAAGCGACAGGGAGTGCTCACGCACGTGATCATATTCCTCTTCATGCCGCGGATACTGACGGCACGTATCGCACAGGGCTTCTTCTCCGGCTTCCAGCTGAAGACCGCAGAGTCCGTCCTCCAGCAGGACGCACTTTCCCCGGTACAGCCGGAAGATGCCGTTATGCCAGTCAACGGAATTGCGCAGCCGGTTCCCGATCAGCCCCTTCATTTTCGCATATTTTTTCAGGCTGGCTTCATCAATAGAAATCCGCCACCCCCGGCAGCAGGTATCCGG
>CACZQT010000408.1 GCA_902783295.1 uncultured Lachnospiraceae bacterium | reverse complement strand
GCGGACGCTCCTTTGTTTTCGGTAAAGACGCTGGAGGCTGTCCTGGAATCCAAAGCGGCCATTGTTCTTACGGCGTGTCAGGGAAAGAAGGGGCATCCGATCCTGATCCGGAAGAGTGTGATTCCTGAAATTCTGGCATATTCGGGAGATTTCGGCCTGGCAGGCGCGCTGGCTGCTTCCGGGGCATATACCGAAACCATTGAAGTAGAGGATCCGGGCATTCTGATGGAGGTCAGCGGGGAAGAAGAGTACCGGGAAATACTGGATTATGAAAAGCAGTATTCGGAAGGCCGGGATCTGTTCTTTATCCTTAAGATTATAATGGGAAAGGGAGAACCGGTATTCGGGCCCGGGGTCGCCGACTTTTTGAAGCGGATTGATGAAAAAGGCTCTATGCTGTCGGCCTGCAAGGAAATGGGCATGTCCTACAGCAAGGGATGGAAGCTGATCAAGGCTGCAGAGGAAGAACTGGGAATTACTTTTCTGGAGCGGCAGGCCGGCGGCGCGGACGGGGGAAGTTCGCATCTGACAGAAAAAGGAAGAAAGTTTCTGGAAGCTTACTTGGCAATGGAAGCGGATGTGACCCGGGCCGCAAGCGCGTTCTTCCATATGTATTTTGATTCATGGAGAAAATCAGATGAAAAAATATCAAGAGATTCAGAATAAGCTGAAACAGAACCAGTCCTGTATTCTGGTTACATCCTGGGAGAAAGGAAAAGATGGAACAGCGGTGAATCTCCGCCAGGAAGTACATGTGTGGGATCCCTCCGGAGAGGGCACGGAGCAGGAAATGGAGATCCGGAAGACCGGCCGTCCGGCTGTACGGGAAGAAAATGGAAATATGGTTCTTGCAGAACCGTTTTATCCGGAAGACCGGCTGATTGTGCTGGGGGGAGGCCATGTGGCATTACCGCTGGTGGAGTTTGCTTCCCGCTGCGGTTTCGCAGTGACTGTTGTAGATGACCGTCCGGAGTTCGCAAACCGCGAACGTTTTCCCTGGGCAGCCGAAGTCATCTGCAGGGAGTTTATGCAGGCTTTGCTGGATCTGAAAATCCGGCAGCAGGATTATGTCTGCCTGCTGACGAGAGGCCATCGCTATGACGAGGACTGCCTGCGGGCCATTCTCTCCGGGACGGAACCCGGTTATCTGGGGATGATCGGTTCAAGACGTCATGTGGCAATTGTTAAGGAACAGCTGCTGGCGGACGGATACTCCCTGGAAGTTCTGGACCGCCTGCATTCACCGATCGGACTGGCCATCGGCGGGATTACACCGGAGGAGATTGCCATATCTATCCTGGCGGAGCTGATTGCCTCCAAACGCCTGGACCGGGAAAGCCGTGCTCTCCGCAACCAGTCGGATCTGGACTACCGGGTGGTGGAACGGCTGGCAGAGGACGACGGAGCTCCGAAGGCGGTCCTGACGGTCGTATATGCAGAAGGCTCGGTACCGCGCGGCGCCGGGGCTAAGATGATTGTTTACCCGGACGGAAGCATCCTGGGCAGTATAGGAGGCGGAGGAGCGGAAGCCGTGGCTATGCGCAAAGCCAGGGAGCTGATCGGCACCGGCCGGACTGTTCTGGAGCACATTGACCTGACCGGGGACGCAGCAGAAGAAAACGGACTGGTGTGCGGTGGGATTCTGGATGTGCTGATTCAGGATACTTGATATTTTCTGACAAAAAAGGTACAATCAGTAGAGTTTCTTATACAGCACCTTTTAATGTGCATTTACAGTGTCAACCGGTAGATTTCAGGAGGCGGAGTATGGGGCAGGAACAGCCGGAAGAGTTTCTTCAGGAATGGAAAAACCGCATCGGAAAAGACATTTTCCTGCAGTCTGAAGACGGAACGGTTCTGGCATCTACCTGCTCGCTGAAAGAATTGTTTTTCAGGGAAGCAGCCGGGGGCATGCTTTCGGAAAGCGGAATCGTCCGGAAAGCTGCGGAGCTGGGCCTGGACTTTGCCCGCGGCCGGGTACTTTTTCTGATCGACAGCGACGGCCTTACCGCCGGCCTTCTGAAGGAAGTAGGAGAGGCGGTATTCGGAAAGACGATGGAGGAGGATTCCTGCGTCGGGGACGGAGCCGGTCATTATCTGCTTATAGCCGAAGGAAAGCCCGGTAAGATTGCCGGAGAAGTGGAAGCCCTGCAGGGAAGTCTGGAAGTGGAAGCTGTTTCCCGGGTGCTGATCGGAGTCAGCAAACGCTTTATGACACCTTCTGCCCTGCCGTCAGCACGGAAAGAAGCCTGGCTGGCGCTGGAGAGCCTGAAACGTTTTCCGGATACCAGAAAGACAGCATTCTATGAACGGCTGGGACTGAAACTGGCGGCCATGGAGCTGACAGAAGAGGAAGCAAAGGCATATATGGGCAGCTTTCCCGGCAAACCGGAACAGCTGTTCTCAGATCCGGACCTGGTACATACAGGAGAGGTTTTCCTGGAAACCGGGCTGAACAGCGCGGAAACTGCCCGGAGACTGGTGGTGCACAGAAACACACTGAACTACAGGCTTGAGAAGATCCAGCGGATTTCGGGGCTCGATCTGAAGCAGTTTCCGGACGCGGCAGCTTTTTATTATGCACTTCTGGTCTGGCAGTGGTCCCGGAAGTAAAGTCAGAAGAAATGAAACGATAGAAAAGCGGAAATCCGGAAAATCCTGTATCAGATAAAACCGATATTCAGAAAGGCTGCATGGGAGGAAAGCATTATGGGAGAAAACTATGTTGAAAATCTGGTTTCCAGAGAACCCAGTACGAAGACGCGTCTGCTGACAATTCTGGCAGCGACGGGAGCGGTTATTTTCGCCTGCATAGGGTTGGTGATCTGGCTGCCCGCCTGCATTGCAGCTGTTCTCTGTGGTGTGCTGGCCTGGTTCCTTGCACAGCGGATTCTGGTGGAATACGAATATCTCCTTCTGGACCATGAGCTGTCCGTGGATGTCATATACGGCAAAACCAGACGCAAAAAAATGATGAACTGCCCCCTGAAGAAAGTAGAGTCGTTTGCACCTGAAGCACCCGGCCGTATAGACCACCTGAAGCGCCAGCGGATTACAGTGGAAGATTTCTCCAGCCAGCGTTCCGGGGATACGCATTATCTGCTGGAGTGTACCGGGGAAAAAGGAAAGCTCGCCTTCCTCATGACGCCCGGGGAAGAACTTTTGAACCAGCTTCAGCGTGAACTTCCGCGCGCGGTCATGCCGCGATGAATTTCCTGGAAGCAGGTGCTCTGCCGGATTCTTCCTGGGTATACATCAGAAAAAAGAATCCCCGTTCCGGAAGGACACGGGGATTCTTGTATCTGGCAGGACAATAACCAGACTGGAAAACAGTCAGGCAGGAAAAGAACTGCTTATACGGGTGAATACCAAAAACCTGTCATGGCTGGAAATGGGGGTGCTTTTTATTGAGAACGGACGCTTTTACATATGAATTTCGTTTTGCGGCATTAACAGACATTGGACGGACCCGGTCCGATAACCAGGATGAAGTGGTTCTGGCTCCGGAATTGGGATTTTTCGGCGTTTCTGACGGAATGGGAGGCCTGCCGCTCGGCAGGGAAGCCTCCGAATGTGTCAG
>CACZQT010000407.1 GCA_902783295.1 uncultured Lachnospiraceae bacterium | reverse complement strand
TTTCCCCTTCAAAGAGGCTGGTGCCGTTATATGCATAGAACATGACATCGTTCTGCACAGTAGCAAACTGCGCATCTTTGTCTTCAATCATCTTCAGATTGGCTTTGGAAGCGCCGCTGGACGCCACAACCAGTTTCGATTCCGTAAGCACCGGATTCAGCACCCTTGCCATGGCATCACCGACGGCAAAGTAGGTACCCATGGGGCCGCCTGTTACCAGGTACTTATTATCCGCCTTCACGTTCGTAGCTCCGAAAGAAAGAAGAGCCAGTGCGCCGGCAATCAAACCAGCAGCCATTTTTTTGTTCATAATTTACCTCCTCTTTTGAATCGTTACAGAGAATGCTTATATCAGTCTGGAATCCTGATGCTGATATTGCTGAATGCCGCACTGCAGTCTGCAAATACACCGATGTGTGCTCCATCAATGGAATGACTGATTCTGGAGCTCAAAGCTTTCATGTCATCCACGTAAAGGACCACAATCTCATTTTCGCATACCAGCGTAACATGATGGACACTGTTTGCCGAAAAATCCAGCACGGTAAAGGCAGCCGGGTCGAATCTCGTAAGTTCTTCGATAGTATAGCCTTCATAGTGTAGAATTCCGTTCTCAGCATCCAGACAAAGCGCTGTGTAATCCTCATCTTTCGCGCTTCCGCCGAATGCGAATCCGGCGCATCCGTCTTCATCCAGCGTTACATCACATTCCAGAATCATCGTAGGAGCACGGGTCCCCATATCCGCCAGAGCGTAAGAACCCTCTTCGGCTGTCAGGGTAATGCTGTTGCCATCGATCTCGACGGTACCTTCTTTCTCCTCAACGTTGAAAGGCTGCTCTGCTGTGAAGTACTCCGCGAAGGTATCCGGAGCACACACGCCAAGTCTGCCGTCCTCCAGCTGTACCAGCTGATGATTGAGAACATTTCCGGCCCACTGGTAGAAAGACGAATCTACGGAAAGAGCTGCTCTTCCAAGCCACCCGCAGAGATAGCGGGTACCGTTCAGTTCCGCGGTTTTTGCCGCATAGAAAATAAACCCGTTTCCATCCAGTACATTATCCGGAGGCGCCGTAAAGGGACCGTTCATGGAATCGCTCATCGCATAATACGTGACACAGTCCCAGCTGTAGGTAAGATAGTATTTATCCCCCATCCGGAAAAGATCCGGGCATTCCAGCATGTACTGCTGCATAGGCGAGTAAAGCGGACCCATGAATTCCCAGTTTTTCAGATCGGAAGAGGTATACCTGGCCACCACGCCGCCCCGGCTGTTCTCCCGTGCTGCGATCAACATCCAGTAGCACTGTTCTTCCTCCACCCAGAAGACTTCCGGATCCCGGAAATCATCTTTGGAATAATTCTCCGGGCTGTAGAATGTATCCTCCGGTATTTTCGTCCAGTTCTCGCGGTCGGTACTGGTCGCATGCATCACGCATTCTTTCCCTTTTCCGCCATTTCCGGTGTCATTATGACCGGTGTAGAACAGATGATAAAGGCCGTCCCGGCCCTGGAGTACAGATCCCGTCCCGATCGCCGGATCCGGTTCTGACATGAGCCCGTAATTCAGGGCCATGCCCTCATCTTCATATTCATACAGATTCTTTGTAGAATATTTATAGATCGGATGATACCCCTGCCCGTTATGGTCTGTATCGTACAGATAATAGAGTTCCAGTGTACCATCTTCCGTTTCAAACGGCATGGTATCCCCCACGTAGGCGCCTTCCGGCGCCGGGTACAGATTGTATTCCACCGGCTCGTACGGTTCCTCCGCAGCATAAGCACAGGCAAAATCACAGACAAGAAGACATACTGCAGCAATACCAAGCGCCAGTATTCTGTTTTTCTTCATACATCTTCCTCCATGTGAAGTTATTTCACAGATAACGGCTCATGGACCAGTTCATATTTTTCAATATCCGCATTTACATATCCTTCGGCGGAAAAACTGATCGCTTTCGCTTCGATTGGCGTATACAGCACAAAAGAAGCAGCATATTTGCCATCATCGATGAACAATTCAAGGCTGTAGCGGTCCATCACGATCCGGATTTTCAGGTTTCCATCCCCGGAATAGATCGGGAATTCCCGGATATTCACGATATCATGAGGAAAGCCGCTTTGTGTCCGGTCAACTTTCACGGTCCCCAGATTGGGGCGGAAACGAATCATTGTATAATGTTCTCCATCCTTTGCCAGATAAATCCGGAACCACTGATACATGTGATTCGGATTGGCAGGCCGGATGGAAACTGTCATATCCAGATAGCGCCCGTTAATCCCGTTCAGACTGATGTCGCCGTTAATCAGCAGATTCTGATAGACTACACGGACCCCCCGGTACTTCTCCAGTTCCCTGACAGGCGTCTGGCACAGATGACCGTCTCTCACAGACAGTTCTCTGGGAATTGTCATCTGTCCCATAAATCCCAGTTCCTGCACTACGCTGGTCGATGTCTCCCAGTTCTGCATCCAGCCGATCATGATCCGCCTGCCATCCTCGGCAAGGAGAGTCTGCGGCGCGTAAAAGTCCAGGCCGTAGTCGATGGCGTGCACGTTTTCCCGGTTCAGATGATGCGTAATCCGGTCATAGGTACCGATCAGGCATACATTCGCATTTCCCGGATGAAACTCCAGACCGATCGCCGTCATCTCCTGCGGACTTACGAGAAGCACATCTTTACCGTCCAGAGGGAAAAAGTCAGGGCATTCCCACATTTTTCCGTACTGATTATGGCAGGATGCAAGTGTGCCCGCAAATGTCCAGTGAACCGCATCCTTGCTTTCATACAGAAGAATGGAACCGCTTTTATCCGCAGCCCGGTTTCCGATCACCACATAAAAAGTATCCCCTTCTCTCCAGATCTTCGGATCCCGGAAATCATGAATACTGCCGCCTTCCGGCACCTGTTCTGCCGTGATCACCGGATTGCCTTCGTATTTCGTATAGTCTGTGCCGTCCCCGACGGCAATACACTGCGTCTGAAAGCTCTCTATACGTCCGTTCTGCTTTCTGATGTTCCTCACGCCGGTATACATCAGAAGATGCCGTCCGTCCGGCAGTTCCACCGCACTTCCGGAAAAACATCCGCCACTGTCATAATTCATGTCCGGGGCAAGGACTGCAGGAAGGTGCTCCCATTTGATAAAATCCTTCGTCTTCACATGTCCCCAGTGCATAGGTCCCCATTTTACATCATAAGG